>JABAYK010000122.1 GCA_018609045.1 Flavobacteriales bacterium | reverse complement strand
GGCAAATCTTGGGTAACATCCCATTCAATTGTATTAAAACCAGAATTAGAATTTCTAGCAAAAACAAATACGTTTGCGCCTGAGTTTTGTAGTTTTTGGATGAGTGTTTTTCCTATGCCAGAATTTCCTCCAACCACAACTATATTTTTATCGACCATGTTTTTTTAAATATCCAAATATTTTAAAAATTCGTTTTTGGCTTGGTCTTGTTTAAATTTTCCTGAATAATGAGAAGTAACAGTGCTGCTGTTTACGTCTTTAATTCCTCTGGAAGCAACACACATGTGAGCAGCATCAATAACAACTGCAACATCCTGTGTACCTAAAGCTTGTTTAAGTTCCTCGGCAATTTGTTCGGTTAGTCTTTCTTGTACCTGTGGTCTTTTAGAATAATATTCTACAATTCGGTTAATTTTAGAAAGGCCAATTACGTTTCCGTTAGAAATGTAAGCAACATGGGCTTTGCCAAAAATTGGCACAAAGTGATGTTCGCAGTAGGAGTAAACTGTAATGTTTTTCTCAACCAACATTTCGTTGTACTTGTACTTGTTAGCAAACATTTTTGCTTTTGGCCTATTGGCAGGATTTAAACCTTTAAAAACTTCTTGAACGTACATTTTTGCAACGCGGTGAGGAGTTCCTTTTAGGCTATCGTCATTTAAATCGAGACCTAAAATATTCATGATTTCGACCATGTGCTCTTCAATCATTGAAATTTTATCCTCATCGTCAAGGTCAAAAGCACCTTTTCTCATAGGCGTTTCCTTGCCGCTTCCAAGATGCTCGTCGCCGATTACTTCAATGCTCTCAATGTCATTCTCCACCGTATTCAGCAAGGTTCCGTTCTGTTTCATAAAGTTTAATGTTAAGTTCGAACTTGTTGTCAATTTTTTCTCTTAATATTCTGTAAATAACTACAACAATGTTTTCGGCTGTAGGGTTTAAATTTTTAAATTCTTTTGTATCGAGGTTTAGGTTTTTATGGTCGAACCTATCTTCAATTTCAGTTTTTATGAGTGATGCCAAATCGCCTAAATCGATAACATAGCCTGTATCAGGATTAATTTCTCCTTTTACTTCAACAATTAATTTATAGTTATGACCGTGGTAATTTGGGTTGTTGCATTTCCCGAAAACCTGTTTGTTTTTTTCATCGCTCCATGCAGCATTAAATAATCTGTGTGCGGCATTAAAGTGGGCCTCTCTGGCAACTTTTACTTTCAAAATATTTTGGGTTTATGGTTAAACTGCTAATTTATGAGCTAGTTTGTTTTTTTTCAACTGCTCAAAAGCAATTTTAAACCAAACCGTGTATTTGTCAGGGTAATTTGCAATATCCTCAATTAAATAGTCAATGTCCACATACTTCCATTCGCAAACTTCTTTTGGATTTGGGTTTGGAAACCCATCAAAAGCTCCTGTAATTACATGGTCTAACTCATGCTCGGTAAGCTTGTTTTCGAATTCGGTTTTATAAATGAAGCTGAATTCTTCTTCTAATTCACAGTCAAAGCCCATTTCTTCCTTCAACCTTCTGTGCGCCGCATCTAGCGTGCTTTCACCTGGTCTTTGGTGACTGCAGCAAGCGTTTGTCCATAAACCACCGCTGTGGTATTTAGAAAATGCTCTTCGGTGAATTAACATTTGAGATTGGCTATTGAAAACAAAAACCGAAAATGCTCTATGGAGTGTACCAGTTTCGTGAGCCTCCATTTTTTCCATTTGCCCTAAAGCATTATCGTCTTTATCTACAACAACAACAAAATCCTTCATTATAAAATATTGAAACTATGTTTAATATATGATTTAAACAACAAGGCAAACTTCTGGTTGTTCGGAATTCGAATTCTTTGTTGTAAAATAGCTGATGATGGAGTGGATTTTATTTTTGAAAACAAGGAGTAATAGTAAACATAAGCTACATAAACTCCAAACCTTGCAGATTTTGGTAATTTTTTGATGCCTAAATATCCTTGGTAAAAATCTTCTTCAATTTCTTCCTCTATTTGCCTTTTAGTTTCATCGTTAAACTCTTTAAGATCAACTCCTGGAAAGTATGTTCTTCCAAGTTTATCGTAATCTGCATTTAAATCTCTTAAAAAGTTAATTTTTTGGAAGGCGGAGCCCAAAGCCATTGCCTCAGGTTTTAATTTTAAATAAGTTTCTTCATCACCCTCTAAAAATACTTTTAGACACATTAAACCAACTACCTCAGCGCTTCCTAAAATATATTTTTCGTAAGCGGATCTATCATATTCAATATTTTCAAGATCCATTTCCATGCTGTCTAGAAATGTATCTATTAATTCAATTGGAATTTTGTATTGATTAACTGCGTTTTGAAAGCTATTTAGGATAGGATTTAAACTAATTTTATGTTCTATTGCTGCATAGGTTTGTTTTCTAAAATCAGCAAGAAGTTCTTTTTTATTGAAATCGTGAAAAGAATCGACAATTTCATCGGCAAACCTAACAAAGCCATAAACGGAATAAATTGGGTCGTGAAACCTATTTGATAAAAATTTAATGCCCAACGAAAATGAAGTTGAATAGGCATTGGTTACCATTTTGGAGCTTTTGAGCGATACTTTGTCGAATAAATCTTTCATGTTAATTAGATTTAAGGTCTTTTTCGATTTCGCGTGCAACAACTTGGCCTGAGATTAACGAAGGCGGAACCCCCGGACCTGGCACAGTTAACTGACCTGTGAAATACAAATTTTTCACTTTTTTACTTTTTAAACTTGGTTTTAAAATAGCGGTTTGTTTTAATGTATTCGCGAGTCCGTATGCATTGCCTTTAAAAGCGTTGTAATCACTAATAAAATCTTTGTGCGCGTAACTTCGTTTGTAAATAACGCTGGATTTTATTTTTTGTTCGGTTAACTCCTCTAATCTTTTCATTACCATGTCGTAGTAAAACTCTCTGGTTTCTTCATTGTCCTCTAAATCTGGCGCAACGGGAATTAAAACGAAAATGTTTTCCATGCCTTCTGGAGCTACACTTTTATCTGTTTGCGAAGGACAAGAAACATAAAAAAGTGGATCTTTTGGCCATTTTGGATTTTCGTAAATTTCTTCGGCGTGTGGGTCAAAAGGTTTGTCGAAAAACAAGTTATGATGGTCTAAGTTTTTTAATTTTTTATCAATTCCTAAATAAAAAATTAAAGATGAAGGTGCCATTACTCTTTTATCCCAATATTCTTTGGAGTAATTTCTAAAAGGTTCGTCTAACAATTTTTGTTCAACGTGATGATAATCTGCACCACCCACAACCACATCAAACTCAAAGTCTCCCTTATCGGTTGTTAAGATTTTTGCTTCGTTGTTTAAAACCTCAATTTTATTTACACCATTTTCTAATTCGAACTTTACACCTAACTCTTTGGCAAGGCTTACCATGCCTTCGATTATTTTGTTCATGCCACCATCAGGATACCAAGTACCCAATTTGATATCGGCATAATTCATTAAACTATAAAGAGCAGGAGTTTTGCTAGGTTTTGCCCCTAAAAACAAAACCGGAAACTCTAAAAGCTGAATGATTTTAGGGTTTTTAAAATGTTTTTTAATGTAAGATGAAATAGAAGAAAAAACCTGCATTTTAAGCAGACCATAAAGCAATCTGCCATCAAAAAACTCGGTTAAACTTCTGCTTGGTTTGTAAACCAAATCGTTAATGCCAACTTCGTATTTGTATTCGCTTTCGTCCATAAAATTTTGGAGCTTTTTGCCAGAGCCTGGCTCAAGCGAATCGAACAACTGTTTAAGCTCATCAAAATTTGCTGGAATATCTAAAAAATCATCTTTACCAAAATAAACTCGGTAGGAGGGATCTAATCTTTTTAATTGATAATAGTCTGAAACTTTTTTGCCAAAAAGAGCAAAGTACTTTTCAAACACATCTGGCATCCAGTACCAAGAAGGGCCCATATCAAACATGAACCCTTTTTCACTAAAATGCCGGGCTCTACCACCCGGCACTTTGTTTTTTTCGAATATGGTTACATCGTGACCTTGTTTTGCTAGGCAACTTGCAACCGAAAGACCGGCAAACCCCGATCCAATTACACCAATTTTGGCCATTTATCTATATTCTTTAAGTTGATCCATTAACCTTCTACGGGCTAAAAATATTCTACTTTTTACAGTACCAATAGGTAAATCTAAATAATCTGCAATTTCTTTGTACTTGTAACCTTTGTTATGCATCTCGAAAGGTATTCTATAATCATCTTCTAAAGCATCAACTTTACTTCTAATTTCTTTGTAAGCTAAAGCAGAATCTGGAATTGTACCATCTTCAGACCTTTTAGAGTTTAAAAAATACAAATCTTCTGTTTGGTCAATAATTGTATTGGCTTTAATAGCTCTTCTGTAATTATTGATAAAAGTATTTTTCATGATGGTGTAACACCATGCTTTTAAATTGGTCTTTTCTACAAACTTGTCTCTGTAAGTTATTGCTTTAACCATAGTTTCTTGCAATAAGTCTTTGGCATCTTCATCGTTTCTTGTTAACGATAGAGCAAAAAACTCTAAACTATTGCTTAATCCAATTAATTCGGTGTTAAAATCGTTGTTAGACATTGAAGTATATTTTTTGTTTAACCTTTTGTTTCAATTGTTAAACAAACGTACGGATAAACTTCATTCAAATCTAATTTTTGTTTAACTTTTTTTGATTTTCATTAAACAAAATGAAGCTTGAGTAATAAATCGGTTGCTAATTTACTGTAAAATAGATTGTTATTACTATTGTTGTATATACAACAAAAAGTTAAAAAGTGTTAAGCAGTTGTCAATAAGTTGATTAATAGTATGTCTCTAATTGAGAAACTTGTTTGAGCCAAGAAGTGTTTTGGGGGAAGTTAATGTCTCCAAGTGTATAATCTGAACCAGAAACTAGAATGGTTTTATCGGCAAATATTTCTCCTAGTTTATTTACATACTCTTGAACCTCTTCTTTGGTTTTTGAGGTAACCATAAAAGTTAATAAAAACTTAGGGTTGCAAATTTCTACTACTTCAGCCAAATCGCCGAAAGGCACATTTTGTCCCAAATAAACAATTTGTTTACCGTTTGCTTTGAGTAAATAATGAGCAAGTAGAATACCCATTTCATGCAATTCGTTTTCGGGCAGAAACAACAAGAATTTTTCGTTTTGCCTGTTAGGAACACTTAAACCATCAATTGCAGTAATTACTTTTTGGCGAATTAAATTAGAAATAAAATGCTCTTGGGCAGGATTTATTTCATCAATTCCCCACATTAAGCCTACCTTTTCTAAAAAGGGATAAACTATATCGGTTATGGTTTTTTGAAAACCTAACCTCAATACATTGGTAGAAAATATTTTATCAAACTTATCTTCATCCAAATCAATCATGGCCACAATTAGCGCATTGAGCTGAACTTCTAAAGATTTATTAATTAATGATTCATTTGCCTTTTGGTAAATTTCATTAATCATTCTGTTTAATTCGGCTATTTCGAATTTCGAAATTTTCGAAATCTTAAATCCACTGTTAATTAGTAAAGAAACATTTAGCAATTTTTTTAACTGAGAATCGTCGTAAATTCTAATGTTGGTTTCAGTTCGCTGGGGTTCTATTAAACTGTAACGCGATTCCCAAATACGAATAGTATGGGCTTTTATGCCTGATAGCTTTTCTAAATCTTTTATGCTGTAGGTTCCCATTTTATTTATTATATCAACTTAGCGAAACAACTAAATGTTTGATATGTTTACAGAAAAGAAAAAAAAATATTTTTTTGCTCCTTATGATTGCTGATGCTCCAAAAAATATTCAAGAAATTTTAAAAAGGTTACCGCAAAAACCGGGGGTTTATCAATATTTTGATGAGAAAGGAGATATTATTTATGTTGGGAAGGCAAAAAAATTAAAGAACAGGGTAACATCCTATTTTACAAAAGATAAATACGAGAACGGCAAAACCAGATTGCTAGTTTCAAAAATTAGAAACCTTGAGTTTATTGTGGTTGAAACTGAGTTTGATGCTTTATTGCTTGAGAATTCATTAATAAAAAAGCATCAGCCCAGATACAATATTCAGTTAAGAGATGACAAAACCTATCCATGGATTTGCATCAAAAAAGAGAGGTTCCCGAGGTTATTCCCCACAAGAACTTTGGTAAAAGATGGAAGCGAATACTATGGCCCCTATGCTTCAGTAAAAACTATGAAAACTGTTTTGAACTTGGTAAGACACTTATACAAATTCAGAACTTGTAAATACAATTTAAGCAACGAAAACATCAAAGCCCAAAAATTTAGGGTTTGCTTAGAGTATCATATCGGAAACTGCAAGGCGCCATGCGTGGCTAATCAAAGTGAGCAAAACTACAATGAAGCTATTGACAATGCTCGCCGAATAATAAAAGGTGATATTGGCGAAGTAATTAAGCATATGAAACAGCTTATGCAAGAGTATGCTCATGAAATGCGTTTTGAGTTAGCAGAAGATGCTAAAACACAAATAGAGGCCCTAGAAAAATACCAAGCTAAAAGTACAGTGGTAAACCCATCTATCAATAATGTTGATGTGTTTTCGGTTATTAGTGATGATAAGTTCGGTTACGTAAATTACATGAAGGTGAAGAATGGCGCCATAATTCAATCGCATACCTTAGAAATGAAAAAGCGTTTGGAGGAAACCAATCAGAATTTATTGGAAACTGCCATTGGCGAAATGAGGTCAACCTATAATTCTCAAAGCGAAGAGATTTTTACCTCAGAAGATATTGAGTTAGAAATACCCAATGTTTCTATACATTTTCCGCAAAGAGGTGATAAGAAAAAGCTGATTGATTTAAGCTTAAAAAACGTACGTTATTTTATGCTCGATAGACAAAAGGAGCAAGAAAAAGTTGATCCAGACCGACGCAAAAACCGAATTTTAGGACAGTTACAAGAAGATTTAAATATGGATGTTTTGCCAGAGCATATTGAGTGCTTTGACAACTCTAATATTCAAGGCACAAATCCTGTGGCGGCTTGCGTAGTTTTTAAAGATGCCAAGCCAAGCAAAAACGATTACCGAAAATTCAACATTAAAACGGTTGAAGGGCCAAATGATTTTGCCAGTATGGAAGAAGTGGTTTACCGCCGCTACAAAAGGTTGCTAGAAGAAGAAGAGCCCTTGCCGCAATTAATCATAATTGATGGAGGAAAAGGCCAGTTGAGTTCAGCTGTAAAAAGCCTAAAAAAGTTAGACCTTTTTGGTAAAGTCACCATTGTTGGCATTGCCAAGCGTTTGGAAGAAATCTTTTTCCCAAATGATTCAATTCCGTTGTATATCGATAAAAAATCTGAATCGCTGAAATTGATACAATATTTACGAAACGAAGCCCACCGTTTTGGTATAACCTTTCATAGGCAAAAGAGGAGTAAGGATGCCATACAAACTAGTTTAACCCAGATAGAAGGTATTGGTGAAAAAACGGCCACTAAATTATTACGCCATTTTAGGTCGGTAAAAAGAATAGAGGAGTCTAGTTTAGAGGAATTAAAAGAGGTTGTGAATGCCAATCATGCCAATTTGGTGTTTGAGTTTTACAGCAATTCAAATTAGTTTATATTTGGTATGTGCAACGATTATTGAGTTTCATTTTTATTTGGATATCCATATTATCATACTCCCAAGAAAATAAATCTTTTTTTCTGCCCAATAATTATCATTATTTCTACAATGAAGATGCTATAGTTGTTGGAAAAGATTCTACAATAGTTTATAGCTTTTCACATTCAACCTTTGATACTTCCTTCTCCTCGATAGTTACTTATGGAATAAAATCAAAAAAAAATAATTTTTTGAAGTTTGGTAATGTAAATTTTTATGATTTAGAAAAACTAAATGATAATTCTTTTTTAATAGCTTCAGCAAACAACACTATTACTTGTTTTAATGCGGAGATAGACCAAGTTTGGAGAAAATCCATAGATATAAATGAAAACTTTAACATTAAAAAATTAACAGATTCAACATTTTGGCCTACGATTATGAAAAGTTTTTTGTGATTAATAAAAGAGGAAAATTGCTTTTTTCTAAAAAAAGGAATAGTTTTTTTAATCAAAGAGGCTTAGCGGTTTTAGAAAATAAGATTATTCTGATTACAAGTAGATATTTCGGAGTACCAGAAGGGGAAAGGATACTGCTAGAAGTTTACGATTTTGATCTTAAACCTGTTGGTTTATACACCATTGATTTTCCAAATTATTTGTATTTTAACAACATTCAAATAGTAAAACTTAACCTCACTGATCAGCTTATTTTTTCAGTAGGGAATAACCCTTTGGCATTTTTAAAGGTAGATTTTTCAAAACTGAAGGCCAAATCACTTTATGTAAACTCTTATCAAGCCGAGCAAATAAATGGTATGCATCAAATAAATGACTCAACAATCCTGGGCTATGGAGGAACTATGAGTTTAGGGAAAGCATCAAGCGGCTATTTGAGTGGCCCACATTTAGATTTTTTGGTATTCAAAATAGATACAAGTTTCAATAAAAAAGAATTCTTCTCATTAGGGGTTTTAGATAACTTTTGGGGGGATGAAACCAGTTCTCAATTTTTGGCACCAGTCCAAAATGGATTTTTTGCATCATATATCAGCAATAATTGGAATTCAAATCCCAAGTTAAATGTTAATGAATATGATTTCGATTCATTATACTCCTGTGATGCAATTTATAATGGGGATACGATTTTTAATGCTAGTGTATTCAATTTACCAATTTTAATGGACACACTTAAAAAGATGACTGAAATTTCGGAAAATATTAATGATTTGCCCTTTCTGCTCTTTGACACACTTACTCTAGCAGAGGATACCCTTTGCATTAATGATTGCGATTTCAATGTTTTAATTACAGCTAATTATTATGATGATTGGGAAGATAACGGTACATATATAAAAGTTGAAGTAAAAGGTAAAAACAATCCTTATAAAATATCTTGGAATGATGGAGATACCACATGGATTAGAGAAAACCAATTTAAAAGTCATTCTAGTTTTGATGTTTCAGATTCAGCAGGTTGTAAAAGAAGTTTTGAATATTATTTTGATAGAACAATTGGAGTTAAGGAGGTAACTGAAAAAATAGAATTTACTCTTTATCCCAATCCCACTCACGGGATACTTAATTTTTCTACATCAACTATTCAAAAGGTAAACTCTTTACAGATTTTTGATTTGTTTGGTAGGATGGTTTATGAGTTGAAAAATGTTGAGCTTTTTGAAGGGTATTCAATTGACCTTTCTCACTTGCAAAATGGGGTCTATTTTGTGGTTTCTCAAACCGAGAACAACCAATTCACAAACAGAATAATCATTTCGAAATAAATTGTGTAAATTTGGAGTTTAATTCCTAAATTACACAAATTGATAAGCAGAGTTTCCTCAAGAAAGGTATTGGAAATGGCCAAAAAGTTTCCAGTTATTACAATTACGGGTCCGAGGCAATCTGGTAAAACTACTTTGTGTAAATCTGTATTTAGCCAATATGCTTGTGTGTCGTTAGAAAATCCAGATACAAGAGAGTTTGCTCAATCAGATCCAAAGGGGTTTTTAGATACTTATACAGGGAATTTAATTATAGATGAAGCCCAACATGTGCCAGAATTATTTTCTTACATACAAGGCATTGTAGATGAAAAAAAGCAAACAGGACAGTTTATTTTATCTGGCTCTCAAAACTTTTTGCTTTTAGAAAAAATTAGCCAGAGTTTGGCAGGTAGGGTTTATGTTTTTCACTTGCTCCCGCTTTCTTATGCCGAGTTAAAAAATGAAAATGTAAAAGATTTAAAAGATGCTATTTTTTACGGAGGTTACCCAAGATTATTTGATGCCAATATTGCACCAAAAGATTTTTTCCCTTCTTATATCCAAACTTATTTAGAGCGGGATGTAAGAAACATGATTAATTTGAGAGATCTCAATTTATTTAATGCATTTTTAAAATTATGCGCTGGCAGAATTGGTCAACTTTTTAATGCCAACTCTTTATCTACTGAAATTGGTGTAGATGCAAAAACAATACAAAACTGGATTTCTATTCTCGAAAAAAGTTTTGTGGTTTTTAGGCTTTATCCATGGCACGAAAACTTTAACAAGCGAGTAATAAAAACTCCTAAACTTTATTTTTATGATACAGGTTTGGCTTGTGGCCTTTTGGGCATAAAGTCGGTAGAAGAATTAGAACTTCATTTTGCCAAAGGGGGTTTGTTTGAAAATTTTATCATTTTAGAAAAGATGAAATTAAAGCTGAATATGGGAGAGCAAGCAGATTTATTTTTTTGGAGAGATAGCCATGGCAATGAAATAGATGTTTTAGAAACAAAAGGAAATACTCAAGTTGTTACAGAAATAAAATCAGCTAAAACCTTAAAAAATGATTTTTTTAAAGGGTTACAATGGTATGAGAAAATTGCTAAGAAGTATAGCATCAAAAAGCAACTTGTTTATGGGGGGGATGATAATCAGAAAAGAACTGAGGCTGAAGTTATTAGTTGGAGGAATATTGATAGCTTTTAGTTGGAAGTTGAGGGAAAAGCATTAAAAGCGTTTAAAAAAATATTTCCAAAATAGAAATAACACTTTAAATCAGAAATAAGGTTAAAAATAGCTATTTTCGATAAATAAACAGTGGTAGAAAATACCACTAATCCCAGGCTTTTTTTGGATGTATTACAAATAACCCCAAAGGCAAATTCATAATTTCTACATTCGTCACAAATTATTTTTATGCAAAGTCAAGCCAAAACACCTAACCAATATTTTGACGAATTACCGGCAGATAGAAAACCTTACATGCAAAAATTAAGGCAAACTATTTTAGAAAACCTTCCAAAAGGATTTATAGAAGAAATGAATTATGGAATGGTTGGTTATGTTGTACCACACAGTATTTACCCTGCAGGCTACCATTGCGATACAAAAATGCCTTTACCCTTTATGAATATAGCATCGCAAAAAAATTTTATTGCACTTTACCACATGGGTATTTATGCTAACACAGAATTACTAAATTGGTTTACAACAGAATATCCTAAACATGTAAAAACGAAATTGGACATGGGCAAAAGTTGTATTCGGTTTAAAAAACCTGAACAAATCCCCTTTGATTTAATTGGTCAACTGTGCAGCAAAATGCAAGTTGAAGATTGGATTGCTTTGTATGAAAAAAATTACAAAAAGTAATTTTTAAAAAACATATCACCTTATTATTTTATCGCTCAAAACCTTTTGTAAGTGACAACTTTAGCTAAGTTGAAAGGTAGAAAATTGATTGGCTTGCTTAACCTTTCGAGTGCCCCAGGGTGACAAGCTACTTTGATTGAAAAAGTCTGTTTTTCAAAAAGCTTTCAAAAAAACTATGCAATGGAAAAATTGCAGCCGCCATCACCACATTAATGCCCAACTTAATCAAAGGCACGCCTTCGCTCCAAGCATCTACATACGGATCAGTTATTACCAACAAAAACTCAAAGAATATTAAGAAGGGCAAAAACACCGAAAGTTCTACCGCCCATTTGGGCAATTGAATTCTACCCAAGAAAAACACCAAACCAAAAATGGCGAACAATCCAAAACCAATACCTGAGTATTGAATAGAGTTTCTGCGAGCAATTTTTTCAGCTTCGATACGCGCTGTTTCCTTTGCATCTTGTTCTTTAATAAGTTGATGTTTTTCAAACTCCGCGCGGCTTTCTGCTTGGGCTATTTGTTTGGTAATTTCTTCACTTTTAAGACTATCGCTCATTTGCACTTCTAGCTCAAACATTTCAAGGGCCTTCATGCCTTGGTTTTGCGATTTATAGATTTTTTTTAGAGCAGCAGCAGCCACTTTTATTCTTTCAACATTACCAATTTCTTGAGCTAGGCTAAACGATTGAGAGCAATAATCCATTGCTTGGTCAAATTTATTTTGGTGAATAAAAATAAGCCCAATGTTATTAAAGGAATTTGCTATTCCATTTTTATCTCCGATTTCTTTTTTTATTGCTAAACTTTGAACATAATACTCTAGGGCTTTGTCTGTTTTGCCTTGGTTAAGGTAAATAACCCCAATGTTGTTTAAGGAAGTATCAATTCCCATTTTATCTCGAATTTCTTTAAATATTTCTAAACTATAATTGTAATAATCTATGGCAGCGGCTTGGCTTCCTCTTATATCCAAACTTATTCCCTGTAATCTTATCACCTCTCCTTCCCATTTCTTGTTTTCCTTTTGAAGTGCAGCTATTTTTTATTTTTCCGCAAGAGCAAAAGCTGTATCGGGGTTGGTGAATAAATACCCATGCCAAATAAAAGCTTTAAAAGCTTTAAAACGGGTGGTATCAGGCTGGGTTTCATCTAGCCATACTTGGTGCAGGCTGTCGAGGTTGGTTTGCTGCGCAAAAGAAGAAAGCTGAAAGCTGAAAGCGAAAAGAAGAATTGAAAGTAGCTTTTTCATAATCCAAAGTTTGAATCATGAAAAATAAGAAATTGATATTCAATAAGCTTTTCTTGAAAGCTAAAATAAAAAATTAGATGAGATACTAATTTTTTAAATAAACTTCCAACTTTACAATTTCGCCATTGCGTTCTAAAATTTGGTGTGTTTGGTACAATGTGCAGGTTAACGTTTTTTGGGTTTCAACCGAGCCATCTTTGTAGGTTAATGCCATTTTACTTTCGTTAGAAATACTATAAATTACAGGTACTTGGCAATAGGTAAAAGCAAATGAGTTTGGGTTTAAATGTAAGGTATGTGAATTGTCCGAAACATCCATATAGGTAAATTCGGTTTCTTCTTGTAAAAGCTCAGTTTTAAAGTCTAATAATTTCGGACTAAAAGTTAATAATCCATTTTCTAAAGAAATACCCAATTCGCCAAAACGACTTAAAACATCTTCTTTTACTTGACCAGTCATACCGGGTTGTTGTGCTCCTTTCCAAAATGGAGTATGCGAGTAAGGATCTATGCTAAATGCGCCATAAACCTCAGGCGATTTATGCACGCCAATACCTTCAAATATTTCGAAGTAATGGTGTTTTAACTTGTCTATCACTTCGGCAGATTCTCCTGCTTTAATGGCTTGGTGTGTAGTTTCTTGCACAGCCAATAATAACTTAGAAACCATGTGCCAATAAATAGAACCTAAACCTTCGTAACCATAAAATGTACCCGAGCGACCAGTAAACTCTTTGTGGTTAAAAACTTCTTCGTAAAGGTTTAAAACCAGCTCTTTTTCTTCGTTTAGTAGTAGGCCATATTTTTCTGCATCTAAATTATTTAAGGCGGCTTCAAGCTCAAAACCATTTCTTAAACTGCCATTAAAATGATATTGCCCAAAAACATCTTTTTCTATGATTTGAAGGTTGTTATCCTCACCTAGTTTTTGCAATAATTCAGATTTTGCAATTGCCTCTGAGGGAACCTGATTTTTCTGTAAAAAGCCTGATAACTCTTTGAAGGGATAAAGAACATAGCTATTTTGATCTTCTCTGTAAAGGTCGCTTGTTCTTAAATTATCCAACAAATCAACTGCTTGTTGGCCCGTTAAATATCCAGAGCTCAAAGCTGCAACTTGCCCTTCTAACATTTCGCTTAAGTAAGAGACAGAAGTCTCCTTATGCTTGATGTCTATTATGTTGTAAGCATGGAAAAGCTTATCCTGCCTTAAATTGGCATTAATAGCATGTTCCATAAATTTATTACACAACTCAAAAAACGATTTTACTTCATTTAAGTCAAGGTTTATTTTTTCTCCTGAAAATCCTTCACTGTAAATTAACCCTCTGTATTCTGATGAGCTTTTGCCCAACTCATCCATTACTTTTTTGCGCAGGGTATCAGAAAAATTAGAGGTTAAATACCCTTCAAACTTTTCAAATGTTTGGTTCGTTGCCCTAAAATAAGCAGCGAACTCTTTTGAAATTGAAATATTTTCTGATGTGCTTTTTTCGAAAACATCCTTGAAAAAGGTTAAAAATCTTCTTAGGTAATTTAGGGTTACCATTGAAACTCCATTACCTACCAGGGCATTGTTTGCATCATTCCACTCAGGCCTTTGGGTGTTCATCCAAATACCAGCTTCGGGAATAAAATTAGATACTTTGGCTAGGGTAGTAGCCAAAATCTTTTCCATAAAATTTACTTGGTGTACTTTATACCCTCTAGCGGCCAATAAAGCGCCATCAGAGCCAAGTTCTTCTCTATGTTGCCTAATTTTTTCATCCCACTCGTGGTCAAATTCAATGGTATCTTTTGTGTTTTTTATTATTTCTTCGTAAGGCTTAATTTTATATGGAACTGCTGCGTAAACAAAGGCATCTTTGTCAAATAATTCGTTTAGTTTACCTGGTTTGTATTTCTCGATAAATTCTAAAAACTTAAGCAAATAAATTATTTGGTGGTCACCCCAATAGCCAATGTAGCTCCAAGGGTCTTCTGGTTCAATAATTTCCCAATCAAAACCATCTTTGGTAATGCGGTAAGGATTGTAACCATCAAAAGTAGAGGCGTTTAAAAACCTATAAATCATGCCTTCTATAAAGGCTGGGTAAGACCACGCAAGCGCTTCCCAATTTTGAAAAATATCACGCCAGTTACCTTCGTAATCTAAAATTTTAGAGCCATCGTTTTCATTAATGGTATTTATCGAAAACTTGTTCCAAGGTCGACTTGGGTCTCCATGTCTGCGGCTAAATTTTAGGGGTAAATATTCAGTGGCTAGCCTATGAAAAGCAACATCTTTTGTTCCTTGTTTTAATTTTTCTAAATCAGAAAGAGTAAATAATTCAGGCAGGCTTTCTAACCGCTCCTCGTGTTTAAGGTAAACTTGGTTGTTGGCAGTTTTAAAATACTTAACAAAGTCCCATTTTTCAATTTGGTAATTATGGTCGAAAATACCACCACGCATAATGTTAAACATGCTGTTGGCAAAGTGGCGAGCATCTTTTAACGAGTCGGCAGTTTTTTGCATTCCATCTGCCGAAGCAGTTAACCTAATTAAATTTTGGGTTCCGTCTTCAACATCACTTTTAACAAGCTCTAAAAGGTTTTTAGAGTTTTTAATGTGGTTTATGATACCGGCAACAGCAGCATGATTTTTATTTACATCTGCCACAATGTGCCATTCTTTTTTAGCATTAGACTGCAATATAATTTCAGTGGAAATAAAATAGGCCCCTTTTTCTGCTTTTACATCTTCTTCTTGAAATATACTTTGGTTATTTCTAAAGTTTTCTAGTTGAATACTCGATAACAAATGTTTTGGTGAATCAAAACCCATAGACCAAACTACATTTGCTTTTAGAGCTTCACTTGGTTCAGCTTTATCAGCAATAATGGCACTTAAAGCAAAAATCCCTAAACCAGTTTTGGGTTCAAGCTCGCTTCTTTTGTAAGCATCAACTAAGTTGCTTCTTTGGTTTTGAATATCATTTGTAACACCATGAGGTACAATGTTTTGGATGCCATCAACAATTTCTACAGTTTTTTCTTGGTCGGTTAAGTTTTCTAAAGATGAAGTTCTTAAAAAGCCAAATAAGTTTGAAGAATTCCATTGGTAGCGAAAAACCAAACCTAAAGTTTGGTTAATTTCTTCAAACAAAATTTTGTTTCCCCATTTGTTTTTGTAGAGATTTCTTGTAAGTTGGAACTTTCCTTTAATCAGCAAACTAAATGGCTCCCAAAAATGGGTATTATCATTTTGAGTAACTTTAAAAATTGATTTACTTCCAGTTATTTCAGCAGATTCGGTTATTTTATCATCTGTGTAATATGGAAAAAGAGAGTACTCAGCATTTTTTCTGCCTGCTGTTAATCCACCATTGCTCGAAATAAACATCCAATGGTTTGAAGCGCTAACAATGCTCATAAAAAATGGTCGGATACCATCAACATTTTCAATTTTAAAATAGCTCTCTCCTTCAATTTCTAAACTTTTTACCATGTCTGCCTTCATTATTTAAGGTGTGATATTATAGAATAATTAATTCTATAAAAATATAGTTTGCAAATTAACAAAATGATTAATAATTAGAGTAAAAAGTACTATAAGTAAAAATTAGAATATTTTGTCATCTTAATCGTCAACCTAATCATGTCAAAAACTGCAAACCCAACCAAGCCAAAAGTATCTATTGGCCAAGTATTTAAAACCATTATTTGGCCACACCGCAAAATTGTTTCAATAGGATTAGTGCTTATTGTAATAAGCAGACTAGCAAGTTTGGTGCTGCCAGGTGCTACAAAATACCTAATGGATGATGTAATTCCGAATAACGATTTGGAGCTTCTAAAACTGCTGCTTGGAGCCGTTGCATTAGCCATTTTGCTTCAGGCCGCTACTTCATTTTTGTTAACTCGAATTTTAAGTGTAGAAGCGCAAAGGCTTATTGCCACGCTAAGGTCTTCAGTTCAGAAAAAAATCTTACAATTACCAATACGGTTTTTTGATAATACCAAATCAGGCGCATTGGTTTCTAGAATTATGACAGATGTAGAAGGAGTAAGAAACCTAGTAGGAACAGGTTTGGTGCAATTAATAGGAGGGTTGCTCACTGCAGTAATTTCCCTTTTTATATTGATAAGCATTAGCCCAAAAATGACGCTCTTTGTGTTGGTGCCAGTAATTGTATTTGCGTTGATTTCTTTAAAAGCCTTCGCTTATATCAGACCAATTTTTAAAGAACGAGGAAAAATAAATGCAGAGGTAACAGGTCGGTTGACCGAAACCCTAAATGGCGTTCGAGTAATCAAAGGTTTTAACGCCGAAGGATTCGAAATAAAAGTATTTGAAGATGGAGTTGACAAGCTTTTTCAAAACGTAAAAAAGAGTTTAACTTCAACAAGTTTGGTTACCAGTTCTGCCACGTTTTTATTGGGTATTGCATCCACAGGCATTATGGGAATTGGTGGTTACATGATTATGTTTAACGATTTAACCATTGGCGACTTTTTAGCATTTACACTTTATTTGGGTTTTATGATTGCCCCAATTGTTCAAATGAGTAACATCGGAAGCCAACTTACCGAAGCTTTTGCTGGGTTAGATAGAACTGAGGAAATTATGAATATGACCATTGAAGATAACCCTGAAGAAAGAACTGTTTCTTTAGACAACTTTAAGGGCGATATTCAATTTAAAGATGTTTCTTTTGGTTATGAAGAAGGAAAAGAAGTACTTCATAATATTTCGTTCGATGCACCATCTGGGTCTGTTACTGCTTTGGTTGGAACATCAGGCTCTGGTAAAACTACAATTGCGAGTTTAGCAGCAAGCTTTTTAACGCCTGACGAAGGCCAAGTACTATTAGATGGTCAAGACCTCTCTAAAGTTAAATTAAGCTCTTACAGGGCTAGGTTAGGGGTTGTTTTACAAGATGACTTTTTATTTGAGGGAACCATAAGAGAAAATATTCTTTTCCCAAGACCTAATGCCACCGAAGAGCAATTGAATCAAGCGGTATTAGCTGCATATGTAAATGAGTTTACCGATAGGTTTGAAGAAGGCTTAGATTCAGTAATTGGCGAACGTGGTGTGAAATTATCTGGAGGCCAGCGCCAACGTATTGCCATTGCTAGGGCAGTTTTAGCCGATCCAAAAATTTTAATTTTAGATGAAGCTACCTCAAATCTTGATACAGAAAGCGAATCTTTAATTCAAAAAAGTTTGAATGAATTAATTGAAGGTAGAACAACCTTTGTTATTGCTCATAGATTAAGCACGATAAGAAGAGCTTCACAAATTTTGGTAATTGAAAATGGTAAAATTGCTGAGCAAGGTACACATGATGATTTAATTTCAAAAGAGGGAAGGTATCATAATCTTTACACTTACCAAGCCAGAATTTAAGATGGTATGGGGTTTGCGAAAAGTCCAACTTTAAATTTTATTATTAATTTTATTTTTTATATCCAAAACGCACAACCATGAAGTACTTATTGTCGATTGCTTTTTTTTCAATTTCGCTTTTTACTTTTTCCCAAAACCAAGATGCTGTTTTGGGCAAATGGAAAACCATTGATGATGAAACTGGAAAAGAAAAATCTATTGTAGAGCTTTACAAATCTTCAGATGGAAAACTTTACGGAAAGGTTCATACTATTTTAAATCCAGAAAAGAAAAATTCGGTTTGTGATAAATGTGAAGATGGTAAAAAAGATCAGCCTATTCAAGGAATGGTAATAGTAGATGGTTTACAATTTGTTGATGGTGAATGGGAAGATGGAACTATTCTAGATCCAAACAACGGAACTTATTACGATTGCAAAATATGGGTTGATGAAGAAGACCCAAATAAATTAAATGTTAGAGGTTATGTTTCGTTTTTCTTTAGAACTCAATATTGGTATAGAGTCGAATAATTTCCATATTCAGATTTAAATTATTCCTGCTCATCAATTAAATGTTGTGAGCAGGTTTTTTTTTGCCTAATCTTGGTTAATCAATAATATAAAAGTAACATGCAATCAATTTTAGGAGCTGGAGGTCCAATTGGAATAGATCTAGCAAAGGCGCTGAAAAACAATGGCCATAGTAATATTAGGTTGGTTTCGAGAAATCCCAAAAAAGTTAATGATTCTGATGAGCTTTTTCCTGCCGATTTAACAAATAGGCAACAAGTTCTCGATGCTATTAAGGGCTCAGAAATAGTTTACGTTACCATAGGTTTTCCATATCGGTTAAAGGTATGGCAGGCTTTATGGCCACCATTTATCAAAAATGTTATTGACGGTTGCGAGCTTCACAAAGCTAAGCTTGTATTTTTTGATAACGTTTACATGTATGATAAAACTGAAATTCCTCATCAAACAGAGGAAAGTAAAATAAACCCACCTAGCGAAAAAGGCAAGGTTAGGGCCAATGTTGCAAAACAAATTACTGATGCTTACAAAAGCGGGAGAATTGAAGCACTAATTGCTCGATCTGCAGATTTTTATGGCCCATTAGGTAAAGATCGCTCTGTTTTAATGAGTTTGGTTTACAATGCAATAAAAAGTGGTAGAGGACCAAATTGGTTAAAGGCTATGGATATGCCTCACTCATTTACTTATACTCCTGATGCTGCTAAAGCTGTGGCCATTTTGGGAAATAAACCTGAAGCGTATAACCAAGTTTGGCATTTGCCAACACATAGAGGACTAACTGGCGAAGAGTGGATAAGTCTTGTTTCAGAAACGATGGGAAAAAAGAAAAAAGGCTCGGTTATGCCTGGTTTTATGATTACGATTTTAGGCTGGTTTATTCCAGAGATGAGAGAATTTCCTGAAATGCTATATCAGTATGACCAAGACTACTTCTTTGATTCATCAAAGTTTGAGCAAGCTTTTCCAGATTTTAAAATTACAACGCCTGAAGAAGGAATTAAAGAAACAATAAAAATTTTAGAAGGTTAATTAAGCTTGTCTGTCAAAATTTCCATTTCGATAAAAGGGGCAACTTTTTCGTAACAAATGCGGTAAGTAGCATCAATAATCGGAATTTTCACATTGTATCTTTTGTTAATTTCAACAATACTTTCAATGGCATAATAACCTTCGGCAACCATGTTCATTTCTATTTGAGCAGAACGCACTGAATAGCCTTTTCCAACCATACTTCCAAAGTTTCTATTTCGGCTAAATTGAGAGTAAGCGGTAACCAAAAGGTCGCCTAAATAAGCCGAGCTTTTTACATCTCTGTGGGTTGGGCTAACAGCATCAATAAATCTTTCGGCTTCTCTAATGGCATTAGAAATTAGCAAGGCTTGAAAGTTGTCTCCGTAACCTAATCCGTTGCAAATACCCGCAGCAATAGCATAAATATTTTTGAGAACGGCACACATTTCGGTGCCAAATAAATCATCAGAAGTAGAAGCTTTTATATATCTGCAGGTAAGAAGTTTAGCAATTACTTCAGATTTTTCTTCGTCGGGGCAAGCAATGGTTAA
The DNA here is from genome assembly GCA_018609045.1 of Flavobacteriales bacterium. Classification (GTDB taxonomy): domain Bacteria; phylum Bacteroidota; class Bacteroidia; order Flavobacteriales_G; family Salibacteraceae; genus JAAZVO01. The sequence continues at coordinate 28,346 of JABAYK010000122.1, read as the reverse complement.
ATAAGATAATTTTTCCATGGCAACTTCCTCAGCATGACAAGGCCCGCTTATCATGCCAATATTATCATAAGGTATATTAAACTTTTTGTGAAAATACCTTGCGGGAATTGAATGAACTTCGGGTACAATTCCTTTTATAGAGGTAAAAATTATCTTGCCCTTGAGTAAATCATCTGGCGAATCTTTAAAAAGATCAAATAGAAATGCCGAAGGGTGAACCATCACCAATATCTCAGATTTGTCAATAACCGATTGAAGGTCTGTAGTTACACTAATTCTATCGGCATCAAATTTTACTGAGCTAAGGTAACGAGGGTTTCTTTGGTATTGCTTCAAAAATTCAACTGAATCTTTGTTTCTCATCCACCAATGAACAGTGTCAACATTATTGGTTAAAATTTTAACCAAAGCAGTTGCCCAACTTCCTCCTCCTATTACGCCAACCGTGCTATTTTTACTGATCATGGTTACAAATAAAAACAAAAAAGCCCAATAGCATCGCTATCAGGCTTTTTACGATTTTTTTAACTAATTATTGAATAACCAATTTGATATTTTCTATTCCAATTGCGTCACCAACTTTAATAAAATACACTCCTGAAGCGATGTCGTCTAAACTTAACTCAAGTGTTTGGTTGCCAGAAATATCTAAGGTTTTGTTTATGTAAACACCACCTTTTAAATCTACCAATTGGAGGTGAATAGTTCCTTTGTAGTTTACCAAATCTAGGTTAACAATTCTTTCAGCAGGATTAGGATACACCGAAACCATTCTGTTATTGGTTATTTCAACAACACCAATGCTTCCACATAATGCTGGGTCAGTGGTTAAACTAACTGTTGTTGATGCTGTGTTTTCACAACCATTGTTGTTGGTTACAGTTACCCTATAAATTCCATCAGTCGAAACTTTTATTGTTGGTTGTGTTGAACTGTTAGACCACTCATAACTAGACCAATTTCCTGCTTTTAGCTCAACAAAGTCTCCCGCACAAATTGTTGTATCATCTGGAGTTATCGAAACATTTGGCAAAGTAAAAGTTTGGTTTAAGGTTACTTGGTCTGAGCCTTCGCAACCATTTGCATCGGTTACGGTAACACCATAAGTTCCTAATGAAGAAATAAGAATTTGAGTCGCTGTTGAATTATTACTCCACAAATAACTAGCAAATCCTGTAGGTGCAGATAAAATCAAGTTTCCTCCTTGGCATAGACCATTTACATTTCCTAAATCAACTTTTGGAAGTGAGTCAACCACGGCCAAAGAAGTATCTGAATTTGAACAACCATTTCCATCTGTAAAGGTGTAGGTTAAAACATTTTGACCTGCAGTAGATGGGTTGAAAATACTGTCTAAGGCAACACCAAAGCCTGAGTAAACTCCGCCAAAAGGTAGACCTGAAGATAATGGGAATGGAATACTTTGAGCACAAACTCTTGGTACCGAACCAAAACTAACATTTGGTAAAGAGTCTATAGTTATCATAGTTGAGGCAGCGTTTGAACAACCAATTGAGTCGGTATAAGTATAGGTTACCATGTTTGTTCCTACCATTGCCAAACTAGGATCGAAGTTTCCTAAAGAATCAACTGCTGTTCCTGCGTAAACACCACCAATTGGTAAGCCTTGAGATAGTGCAATTGGTAAATCGTTAGCACATAAATTGGCTATCGACCCAATAGAAACCGCAGGCTGTCCGTTCACCAAAACAGAAATGGTATCTGTTCCAGAACATCCATTACCATCAGTATATGTGTAAACTATGGTATCTAAACCTACAAACATTGGCATAAATACAGAGTCCATGCTGATGTTGTTTCCTGAATAAACACCTCCAAATGGCAGTCCAACATTTAAAGTTTGGGCAGAATCGCCAACACAAGCAGCTGCAATATTTCCAACTGTTACGGATGGATTTCCATTAACCATTACCATAGTTGTGTCTGAAGCTGAACATCCATTTACATCAGTTCCCACAACATAATATGGGTAGGTTCCTAAAGAATCAATATTTAATGTGATGTTGTTACCCGATGCTGTTACATTCCATTGGTAAGATGAAGCTCCAATGGCCGAAAGCGTAAAGTCAACACCTGAACATGCCATATTATCTGCTCCTGCATTTACAATTGGGTTTGCATTTAAAGTAATTGTTATGACTGCTGAAGGACTTTCACAACTTCCTACAGTTTGTGTAGCATAAACGGTATTTGTTCCTTGCATTAAAGTTGGAGAATAGCTGTTTCCAACCCCAATACTATCTGCTGCAGTTAAAGTTGGAGCGCTATACCATTTAATGTTTGCACCTGTTGCAGTTAAAGCCGAAACTGTATTTCCAACGCAATAGGTTGTGTCATTTGAAACCAATGGAGCAGCAGTTTGACCAGGCGCTGTTAATGTAATTGAAGTATCGGTAACAGAGCAACCACCGTCTTCAACAACAACAGTGTAACCCGCAGAACTTAGGTTGTTGAAGATTCCCGAAGTAGAAAAAGTATTTCCTGCATCTATAGAATACATTAGGTTTCCTGCTCCTGCAGTTGCTGAAATATTTATTGAACCATCAGTTGCTCCACAAGTAGAAATTTGAGAAACTGTAACAGCATTAACAACTGGAATTGGGTTTACAATTAAGAATGTTTCAATAGTTGAATCGCAGCCATTTGAAGCTGAATAAACATCAGTGAATAAACCACCTATTGTTTGGAAAGCTCCGCTTAGCATAATACTATCACCTGCACAAATTGTAGCAGTATCTTGAGTTAATGAAGTTGGTAACACAGTAAGGTTAGTGGTTACAATGCTATCACATCCAAAAATAGTTTGGAAATTGTCTTGGTATGTTCCTGCAGTATTTTGGAAGCTTCCTCCCAATAATATGCTATCGCCTGCACAAATACTAGTATTTAATGTATCGTTAAATGCCATTTGAATCATTAACTCAGTATAAACAACACTATCGCAACCTGAAGCCGATGACAAAGAATCAACATACCAACCTTGTGTGTTTTGGAAACTTCCTTCAAGTAAAATACTGTCTCCGGAACAAATTGTAGCCATTACTGAATCTACTGTTGGTTGCATAACCATCAGTTGAGTTATGGTAACCGAGTCGCAACCAGAAGCAGTTGATGTAGTATCGAAATAAGTTCCAGAGTTATACTGATAACTTCCTCCAACAAATAAACTATCGCCCAAGCAAATGTTTGTGCTTACGTTGCTAGAAATAGTATTTGAAACTGTAAGGTTTGTTGTTACTATACTATCGCAACCAAATGCAGAAAATAAAGTATCAGTGTAACTTCCAGATGAAGTTTGCCAAGCACCACCTGCAAATAAGCTATCACCCAAACAAATACTTGTGTTGAGGTTTGTATTTACCAATGGAGCAATCATTAAGTTAATTGTGACAACACTATCGCAAAACTGAAAAGTAGTGAAGTTGTCTGTATAAATTCCAGGAGTACTTCTAAATGCACCACCAATAAAAATTGAATCGCCTGCGCAGATGTAGGAATCTACTGAATCTGATTTAGAAGGTAGAATATTTAAAGTTGTGGTTACAATGCTGTCGCAACCAAAGCTATTTTGCAATGAATCAACATAATTACCTGCTGTGTTTTGCCAAGCTCCTGCCAAGAAAACACTGTCGCTTGCACAAATTTCAGTTGTATCAAATCCTACTGAAGTTGGGTTTGAGGTAACATAAACGTAGCCCATGTTAGAGCAGCCATTTGTATTGGTGAAACTGTAGGTTAAAGTGTCATTTCCTGAAACCAATGATGGATTAAAATCTCCGGTTGTTGCGTTTACTATTCCGTTACCCATCCACATGCCACCTGATGGCGATACTGGTATTGCAGTGATTGGGTCGTTTCCACAGAAAGTTAAACTTAAAGAGTTGTAATTTGGTGTTGCATAATTGGCCAGTGTAGTTGTTGGTCCGCTCCAAGAAGTATCTACTTCATCATCTGGAATTGCATCAAAGGTTCCGTGACTGTTTTGATCGCCGGTTACAAAAAACTGAACATTAATGCTGGATGGATTACCCAATGAAGCTTTAGAAATAGCAACTTCAACAAAATCATTTCCAATTCCGTAAGTTGTTGGTGAGGCTTGATTTCCAATACCTGCCCATGAAACGCCATTCCAATTGTGGAATTCAGCATAATTTGCTGTTGCATCATAGTTTCCCCTAAAGATAAAATCAGGAGCATCAGCATGACCATAATTAATATCTCTACTCCAAGAATCTATTGTTCCACCTCCTGAAGTTGTATTGATTAAGAAAGCCCATGCTTGCCAGCTTTGTGTTTGAGCAGAGGCACCTAAATAATAGTTGTTGGCATCTTCAGCTAAATAAAGATTACTTGCATTAGCACCTGCCCAACCAGCAATTCCATCTGCAGAAGCAATTGGGTTATTCCATGCTCCAGTTGCATCTAAAACACCATCAATTGTTGGAGTTGAAGAGGTGCCAAAAGAAATAGAAGGCAATGAGTTTACAACCAAGTTAAATTGGGTAATACTATCACATCCTGAAGTAGATAAAGAGGTATCTGAATACATTCCACTTGATGTGTAACCTAACCCATTAAAGAATGAAGTATCGACTGCACAAATTGTATCATAAATATTTACCATGATGTTTGGACTAACACCTACGGTAACTGTATCAGAATTAACGTTTCCACAATTGCTTGATAGCATTACAAAATAGTTTCCTACACCATTTACCCAAATTGAAGTATCGGTCGCGCCTGCAATTAAACCAGAGTCATTCATCCATTGGTAAGAGCCAACCCCAAGTTGATTGTTTACAAACAGCATGGTTGAGTCTCCGTTGCAAAAAGTTAATCCGTTGGTGGTCGAAACCATAGGAGTATTGATGCCTGGATTACTTAATGTTACCGAGTCGTTTGCTGAACAATTGTTGGCATCAAGAACAGACACGTAATAAGTTCCTTCAACCAAATTCATAATTGAATCATTAGAACCAAAGTTTGTCCATGAGTAGGAGTAGGGAGAAGTTCCGTTATTTGCCGCAGCAATTGCTATTCCGTTTGAAGCCCCACAAAAACTAGGGTTTATGCCCGAAATACTTAGAGTGGGATTTGGGTTTACAGTAACTGTTACCGAATCTGTAACCATGTTAAACCCATCATCAACAGTTAAGTAATATTTTGTAGTTATACTTGGTGATGTAGTTGGGTTTGAAATTGTAGTATCAGATAGTCCTGAAGATGGATTCCAAACAAAAGAATAATTGCCTGTTCCGCCTGAAACATTTGCAATTAAACTCGAAGTATCGCCAAAACATATTGCCGCGGCAGTTGGGTTAATTTGCAAAGGACCACCACTAATGAAAGCGGTATAATTATCTGATCCTGAGCAACCAGTAACAATATCAGTTACTTCAACAGAAAATGGAGTAACAGCATTAAGGTTATTGGTTACAACCTGAGAAAGAGTTGAGTCAAGCAAAGCACTTCCTGGACTCCAGTTGTAAGTGTATGCGCCTATTGGAGAAACAACAACATTCATCGTATCAAATGTTCCATAAATTACTGTATCCAATCCAACAATCGATACAGAAGGGGTAATATTAGAAGTTATAAAAATAGAATCGTTTACATTACAGTTTTGGGCGGATGTTGCTACTACATAAAATGTAGAGTCTGAGGTAATTGTTAAGTTTCCTGAACCTGCAACATTACTTCCGTTGCTCCATGAGACTGTTCCGTTTGAAGTTGCGGTTAAATTTAGGGTTGTTCCCTCGCAAACAGAAGTATCGTTTGAAAGACTTAAAGTAGGTAGGGCATTTACAGAAACATTTAAGGTATCAGATGCTACACAATTATCAGTTGAGGTTAATTCTACCCAATAGGTTGTATTTGTTGATGGAGAAACAAAAATTGAGTCTGCACTAGAAGTATTGCTCCAAGCCACGGTGTTTCCATTTGAGTTTATTTGAAATTCTAAAGTTTCGCCATCACAAATTGAAGTATCGTTTCCTAGAGCAACTGCAGGTGATGTGTTTACAATAATAAATGCAGAATCTATAGAAGAGCATCCATTATTAGTTACTGTTACAATCATTAATGAGTCTGAAGTTGCGTTAAAACCTAAGGTGTCGTTGGTTGAGCCATCATTCCACAAATAAGTTGAACCACCTTGAGCAACTAATTGGTATGGTAAATCGGCATCGCAAACAGAAACATCGCCACCTATGTTTACAGAAGGGAGGTTAAAAATATTGATGGTATCTGATGCAGTTCCAACACATCCAAATTGGCTTGTGAAAGTGTAAGTTAAGGTATCTAACATACCACCTAAACCAGTTGGGTAATAATCTCCAGATGATGTATTGGTAAAACCATTTCCACTCCAAACGCCACCCATAGGGCTAGCTGAGAAAGTAAGGGCACCAGCATCTTCACAAAGGTCTGAAACAAAGTTACCTGAGGTTGAAACTGAATTGTAATTGCTTAACCTGGTAACTACTCCGCTCCAAGCATTAGTAACTTGGTCTGTTGGCAATGCATCAAAAGTGGCATGGTCTGCAGTGTTTCCCGTAATGTAAAACTGAACACCAATGTTATTGGGGTTTCCTAAATCTGAAAGAGCAATTCTTACTTCCACAAAAGCGTTTTCATCCTCTGCAAAATCAGCAGCTGGCAAAACATTTTGTACCCATGCCGAACCATCCCAACTTCTTCTTTCAGCATAGTTTCCAAAAGTTACTTTTACTACATGGTCTGGTAAGCTGTCGTTTGAATATTTAATTGATCTTCCCCAAACTTCAGAACTATCTCCACCAGTTTGAGAGTTTATGGCAAAGCCACATTCTTGCCAACTTTCGGCAAAAATTTCAGCGCCTAAATACAAGTAATTATTGTCTCTAGTTGCGTAAAGGTTTTTGGCTTCAGCATTTGACCAGCCTACATTTCCATCACCCATAGCAATAGGGCTTCCCCAAACTGATAAGCCATCAAATGTTCCATCTAAGGTTGGGGTAGAGGCTGAAAAACCACTTATAGTAGGGTTTGGTGAAATGAAAACATTGTTTACAACAAATGAGTCGCAACTTAAACTTGAAGTTAAAGTATCTAAATAAACACCTGAGGCTGAAGCATATTTTCCCGAAGATAGAAGTACACTGTCTCCATTACAAATTGTATCGAACAAATTGGTTGTATAAACTAGGTTAGGGGTAATTAATAAAGTATCTCTTATGCTTGAAAAGTCATCGTAAACCCATACTGTAACCTCCATGGTATCGGTAATTTGAGCCATTGGAGAAGCCAAAGTATCGTCATTAAAAATTCCGTTTGGTCCCCAATTGTATTTTAAGGTTGTTGTTCCGCCTGTTGCATTAGCAGAAAGCATAACACTATCACTTGCACAAGGAGTTAAGGTGTTCGAGGCAATGTTTATTGAAATTGGTGTTGGACATGTGTTAGCCATACCAGGTGAAGCGTAAGTTATGCCATCAACATAATCAGTTGAAATACTCCAATTTAAAGCCTCAGTGTTGTTTGCATTTACATCGCACAAAGCCAAAGAAAAACCATTTCCATCTGCGCGAGAGTCCCAAGGAGAGCCATCATCATAAGTAACACTGTCAATAACTTGGTTTAAGGTATTTCTCAAAACAATATTATCTGAGGAGTTTGTTAAGTTTCCTGTACTTGATGGATTGTCCATTTGAAACAAGTGAGAAACTGTAAATACATTTTTTAGAGCTGCTGTATCTAAAGCTATCACAGCGTATTCTCCTGAAGGTAGATTATATGTTGGAAAGGTAAAATCGAAGGCATCTTCAAAATACAAACCACCAAGGTTAATTATCCCAGAAGTGTTATTTAATATTTCTACAAACTCTAATGTATCAGTTGAGGCACTGTTGTACATTATTTCAGAAATTACCAATCCAGTATTGGTGCCATTGTAGAAAAATGGGAAATTATATGGAGAAGCCAATGGGTTTCCGGCTAAGTCTCTAACACCATTTATCGTTAAAGTATTGGGAGCTCCAACTGGTATACTTGTAAAGGTCAAGAATGCTGTATCTTGAGAATTACTCAAGGTTATGCTTGTTAAACCCGAAACTCCTGTGTATCTTGAAGTTGAAGTAGCAGAAGTATCTACTGCTTCATCAAAAACTACATTTATTTGGGTTGATGAAGTTACATAAGAATTAATAATTGTTGGTGGAGTAATATCTGAATTTGAAGAGCCAATTAAAATGTCATCCACATTCCAAAACTCAGAGGTTGAATTGTTATTTGCTTCTACTTTAAATTGAACTGTAGAAGTTCCGCTTGGAATGTTTATCAATAAATTTGAATAAATAGGAGGGTTATTTGTCCCTGCGGCTGCAGTTAGCACAGTATCTCTATTGGCCATTATGGTTACTCCATCATTACTGTATCCCCATCTTGCATTGCTGTTTCCAAATAATTGAATATTAGGAGCAGTGGCGTATGCAGCTCCGTTAAGAGAAACAAAAACTTTAAATTCATCTGTACCATCAACCCCATTGCCACTAGTACCTGATGTTGCCGAAATAAACATTTGAATATAAGCTCCAGAAACCCCACCGACATTAACTAATGGGGTTTCAAAAGCCCCTGAACCATTAGACAAACTCAAACTTGTAGCGCCTGTTTTAATTCTTTGATTAGAAGGAGTTTGTGTTGCTCCATTGTTTGTGGTAGTATCAAACGCCAAGCTAATGGTAAGAGGTAAATCATCTGCCAATGAGTTTTCAAACCCTTGAAATAAAGGTATTGTAAGGGTACTGAATGGTAAGCTTACCGGAACTGGCATTACATTGTTTGCAGCATCAGCAATATTGGCAATTATTAGTGTATCAACTCCAGAAATTGGAGATGAAAAATTGAGTGTAACTGTGTCGCTTGAAGAATTTAGAATAGCACTTGTAAGGTTAGCAACACCAGTATAATTTGCTGTATTTGTAGCTGTTGCAGAGGTAATAGGCTCATCAAAAGAAACCTTTAACTGGGTGTTAGAAACCACCAAAATATTTGTGGGAGAAGGGGCAATTACATCAGAAATTAACTTACCACCAACAAGAAAATTATCTACCTGCCATGTTTCAGCTAAGCCAGAAGTTCCGTAATACCTAAAAGCAAAATATCCATCAGTGCCAGAAAGTGAGTCAACATCCAAGAACCCATAATTTAACCAACCTGAAAAAGCGCTAGAAGAACTTGCATCATTAAATGGTACTGCTATTTTTTTCCAATCTGCTTGGTTAGGGGCTCCTGACCCAGAATAATTTGATGAAAAGTAAAGTTCTAAATCAGGCCCATCGAACCTTTCATTTGTTTCAAAGCTTAGTAAAGATGAATCTAATCCTGATAGAGAAATTAATGGTGATATCAACCAGTCTTCATCATCCTCATCGCCAAAACCATTCATTTCAAAATATCCACTTCCACAGGTCCAAACATCTGTAGCGCCTATTGAGTCGAAGGTTGTGAATTGAGTGTTGATACAATCAGAAAAACCATCAAAAAATAAGGTGTCAAAATTTACGCTCGGCACTGTAAATGATAAACTAGGAACAGATGCAGTTTTAAAGTCAATATCTGCTCCAGAATTTGTGTAAGGATAAATTTCAAAATCGTAAGTTTCGCCTTGAATCAATTGGCCAAGATTATAAGATTGTGTATCTGCAATATGGTTAAGGTTTAATGAGAAATTTCCATCCGAGAAATCTGAATCATCAGAAACAGGGCTGTTATCTGCAACTGTGGCAAATGTTCCTGTTGAGGTTTTTCCAATTAAAAGGTAGCCTTCTGGATATTGTGTTCCTGTATCAGCATCTATCCAAGAAATTGAAGTTTGAAAAATAGAGTTTGAATCAACCATAAAGCCTGTAGCATGGTTAGTTGGTTCGGGGTTAACTGGTGCTGCATAACCTATCCACAATCCTGGGTCAAAATCGGCAGGGGCATTTTGAGGGCTATTGGTTGTGCCATTTCCTCCCGAATCATTCCAAATATTCCATTCAGAAGCCAAAAATGTATCACTAGGCATGGTAACTGCTGAGTCTCTTTCTGCTCTTCCATCTTCAAATTCATGATCTGTACCAGAGCCATCTTCACCAATTCTTCCAAAAAAGTCAGTTACAATTCCTGAAGGTGATTCTAAATAAATCTGGTCATCGCCATTACTATCTGCAGGGCCGCCCGTTCCTCCATTTTGGTCTGCAGAAATACCATAAACAATTGAAAAATTTGTTGCATCATTTGCTACAACATAAAATCCTTTTGAGGGAATTGTTCCTGTTAAGTTTAAAGGAGTTGAAGGCGAAGTGTTATTATTGGTATAGCGACCGATTTTCCAGCCCTTTGAAAGGTCAATAGCTGTATCTTCATTATTGAAAATTTCCACGAAGCGTGCATTTAAATCATTATCTGGATCTGCTATTTCTGTAATAAATAATTTGGGCGCTTGAAAAGAAGTGTAGTTATAGTTGCTTCCACCATTGTTAATTAAATTAATGGTTTGCATATCAATATCGCCATTTGGGTTGGTTACTGTAGTTGAAAAAACATAGTAATTAACCGAAATTCCATTGGATTGTGCAGGAATCCAAGTAAAGCCTGAATCTGCTGATATGGTTACTTCTGTTAGGTTTGATGTAGCAAAACCATCAGTTGAATACCTCACATAAAATTTTTCTTCTACTGAAGGTGTACTTGATAATTTTAATCCAATAAATACTGAATCAGCAGGTGTAATATTTGAGGTAGGTGTTTGGTCAACCTTGGTTAAGGTAACGGGTTGAGCGGATGTTTCCATAAATATTGCATTGGTATTTGTATAACCAATATCTTCAAAGTTTACTGTATACCATTTTCCATCTGTTACTGTAATTGAGTTATCGGTTCCACCTTGGTGCGTGTAGCTTTGGATGGTATTCATGCTTACTGTTACATTTGCCCACTTGTTGCCAAAATAGTTTCCTGTAGCACCACTTGTAAATAGCCAGTCGTAAGTTCCTGGTGTTACATCACCTCCTGAGGTAGCGCAATGAATGGTGGTATGATAGCGTTGAGTGCCTGCAGTAATAAGGGTAATATCGCCTGATGCAGATTGATTTGGATTTCTTAATGCATCAATTGCTGGTGGGTTTGAGAAAGAATCCCAAGTTCCAGGCATATTGATAGATTCTGGACCATAAATTTGAGCGTTGAGTGAAAAAGTTAATAGAACTGCACAAAAAATTGTAATAATTCTTCTCATAATAGCACGTTTTATTGGATAAGTGTGATTTTGACAATAACAAACTTAAGAGATTTAAATTAATTAAATGTAATGTGAATTTTACTTGTAAAACATTAAAAACTAATTCAGTAAGCTAAGTCAGTAATAACATTTACTTCAAGGTTTTTGGAGGTAATAATTTTAGGTTCGAATTCTATCTCTTTTTCGGGAATTAACGATGAACCAAAGGCAATTGAAAATATGAGTAAGCCTAAAACTATCAAGGTTATTTTTAAAGAAGGAAGACCTTTTTTCATCAATTGCAAAGGATGTAATTAAATGAAAATCAAATTTGTAGCAAGGGTTTTGTTAATCAACGAAACAATTGTTAATAACTACAGTTTGCCACCTAAAGTACATGTGGTTTTGTAAACATTGGTTTCACCTGATGTTGAATAAGCTTCCATCACCAAAAGGTAAATTCCTATTTCAGCTTTTACGCCATAGGTGTTTCTACCATCCCAACTTAAAACCCCATTTTTGCCGAATGAGTAATTGGTAACCAATTCATAAATTTCAATGCCTTTGGGGCTGTAAATTTTTACCGAACCTGCATAGCCGTTGGATGGAAGATTGTAAGTAATGTTCAAAACATCGTTGTATCCATCAAAGTCGGGCGAGAAAATTTCAGGAAAAACCTTCAAAACATCTTCAGGAATATTGTCGCTTTCAGAAGCAGCATTTTCATATCCTGGGCTCGCAAAATTATCTGGCTCAGCGGCCGATGTCCAATTTGTAGGTTCGTTGGTTGGTCGGGTTGAAGAAATTCGCTCCAAAGAAACACCATTATTATCATCAATAAAAGGCAAATGATAATCTTCTAAATAATCAAACCTATCGAAAATTGAGTCTAAATCAGATAGAATTAATACTGAGCCTTGGTCGTTTGAGTAACTAGGCAAAGTTTCAACCTCGCACAAATTTCCTTGGTTGGCAAATGTGTATTCTTCTTTAAGTTCAATATTGCTTTTTGAAATTGCCAAATAGCTGTTTGGGAAAATAGTTAACGGTTCTTCAGAAATAGTGTAAACCGAGCCAATGGTATCATTCTCACTATCCCAATTGGCCAATTTCCAATTTTGTAAATTGATGTATTTGGCTGAATTGTTTCGAATTTCTACAAAATCAGTGCCCGTTGAGCGCCTTGGGTTAAAAAGTACTTCGTTAATGATAATATCGTTTTTCTGAGCAATTTCGGGCAAACCAAATTGAACTGAAATTTCTTCAGAAGTGTTTCCTGCACAATCGTAAACATCATTTAAAGTTAGCGTGTAAACTGTTTTTGGTTCTAAGTTTTCACCAAGTTTTATCACCAGAGTGTTTTGATTTTTGAAACTTACTGAATCAACTAAAATGTTGGGCGAAATTTCTATAAAGGCCAAAACACTCAAAGCGCTATCTAAAGTCTCATTAAATTCTACCCAAAGGGTATTGCTTCTGATAGCGTTTACTGAAGTTATTTGAGGTGAAGTTTCATCGTTCACAATTTGGTTAATGCTGTTTTCCCTTCCAGGAGTTCCTCCAGATACATCAATTGAAGCTCCCCAGTTTGCTGAGCCACCACATGGGTTTTTGGGGTCTTTTTGTTCGAGGGTAAATCCGCCGTTGGATTTGGTTTCATCTTCAAACCAATCGTCTAAATAACTAATTTGGTGAATTAGTTTCCCATCGGCATTTCTGAGTGATAAAATATCTCCTGTGTTATTTAAAGATGGAAAGTTGTTGAGAGGTACGACTTTTCCATATTTTAAAAAATCGGGTGAGTCGCTGTTTTTCACCAAAATGGCGTATTCTTTGGCTTGTAAAACAGCATCGGGCAAAATTTCAATTGTAGATGCATCAGAAAATTTAAGTCCATTTAAACTCATTAACTGATTGGTAGTGTTGTAAATTTCTACAAACTCAATTTCAGGTAGGCTAGGAGAAATTGTGGCATCAGGAATTGAATAAATTTCGTTAATCACGACTTCAAATGCCTCTGGGTTTTTGCCAATTCCAAATTCAATTGAAGTGTCTTTCATTGTAATCCCATAACAATCTTGAAGACCCGAAATAGGTAAAGTGTAAATTAGTCCTTTTTGAATTTGAGGAGTAGAAAATAAAATTACTTGGTTGTTTTGTGGATGATTTAAACTCAACACTGAAAAAGTTACACCACCAGCATTAAATACCGCATTGAAAACAGATAAGCTATCTAATGTTGTGTTGAAATTAATAGTTAAAGTATCCTGCCCTCCAACTGAAAAGGAAATAATTTTTGGTCCGTTTTGATTCGGAATTGTATCAAAAGCAGCGTTAATGGTTCCAGGTGTTCCACCGTTTGGCGATGAGCTTGCAACATAGTTTTGTCCATCTGTTTTGCAAGGGTCTTTGGGAGAAATTAACTCTAGGGTAAATCCGCCATCGTTTTTTGCGTCATTGGCATACCAAGTGTCATCGTAAGCAATTGAATCAACTACAAAATTTGAAGCTGTTTTTAGCCTTATTTGGTCGGAGGTGTTGTTTAAACTAGGTAGGCTTGAAACGCCGATTACATCGCCGAAAGGCATAAAATCTAAGGTATCGTTTTGGTTACAAATAATTAAAAACTGAAAAGGGTTTAAAATAGCATTTGGCAAAGTTCTGAGGTTGCTGTTATCGCCAATTTGCCAGCCTGTTAAATCGAAAGTTTTATTGGAGTAATTCCACAATTCAATAAATTCCTTTTCGGGCAAGTTATTTGGAGGTGAAGGGTCTGCCATAAATTCGTTAATTACTACATCCCTAAAGTTTGGGGTATCGAATTGAAAATAGGTAAAAGGCTCGTTTACAGATTGCATCACATTTCCGCTTGTATCGGTTAAGTTGTTAATGGCAATTGAAACAGCTTGGTTGGCAGGAAATGAATTTAAAAATGATAAATCTATACGCCTATTTTGGTTGTTTAAACTGATGATTGAGGGATTTCCAATACTAATAGAAACCGAATAATTGTTAGAATTGGAAGCAACAGCTGAATCCAAATATTCGCTAAAAAAGAGTTGCAGACTATTTTGAGAAACTACTTTCAACGAATCGAAAACAGGAGGTTTGGTGTCTAAAATGGCAGTTCCTGTTACAATAAAATCATCAAAAAAGAATTTATCGCTTCGGGTGGAAGTGTAAATACAACGCAAGCCAAAAAATGAGCTTTTGGTATAAGTTGAATCAATCACAGATCCTTCTGAAGTGTAATTATTTGTTAATGAGGTGTCTGAAAATAGCTCCCAATTGCTCAAGCTATCGCGGGTAACACGCACAAAAAGCTCTGGTGCGGTAAGGTTTACTCGACCATCAATTCCGTCAATTATTTTTGAAATTGTTGTTCCACTTTGGCGATATAAACTAACTTCATCAGGTGTATTGCCTATCATAACAAAATAGCCATTGCCTGAAAAATCGGGCACATCAGAAACCAAGTAAACCCGTGCTAAATTAGAGCCCGACGGATTAAAATCTAACTTCAGTTTAAACTCCCAAACGGCATTTTGAATGGCTTTGGAACTGGTTGCTAAATATGAGGAGCCAGTAACTGCAGGAGCCAATAACCTCAATTGCTGGTTGGCTGTGTCAATTACAAAGTTGGTGTCTTGCCCCAACCAAGTTGGGTTTTGAGAGAAATTCAAATCTGAGAAATCATCTGTAAATTGGGCATTGGCATTTGTTAAAATCACATACAAAACACATAAAGTAAGCCACCATTTCCGCATAAGCCAAATGTAATTAATCCTACTTTTGCCTGCTGTTAACATAAAATTAAATTATTGATGAAAGTTGCCGTGGTTGGTGCTACCGGGATGGTAGGGAGAGTAATGATAAAATTGTTGATGGAAAGAAATTTTCCTGTAACCGAGCTAATTCCTGTTGCCTCTGAAAAGTCAGTAGGTTCTGAAATTGAATTTCAAGGTTTGCCTGTAAAAGTGGTAAGCATGGAAGATGCCGCTGCTAGAAAGCCACACATTGCTTTGTTTTCTGCCGGTGGTGGAACATCAACCGAATGGGCACCAAAATTTGCTGAAGTTGGCTGCACGGTAATTGATAATTCATCAGCTTGGCGAATGAGCCCCGACCATAAATTAATAGTACCAGAAATAAATGCCAACGAGTTAACCAAAACCGATAAAATTATTGCCAACCCAAATTGCTCTACCATCCAAATGGTGATGGCATTGGCTCCATTGCATAAAGAGTTTTGGTTAAAGCGAATTGTTGTTTCTACTTACCAATCTATTACAGGAACAGGTAAAAAGGCGGTTGAGCAAATGCAAAACGAACGCGAAGGCAAAACAGGCGAAATGGTTTATCCTTACAAAATCGACCAAAACTGCTTGCCACATTGCGATGTTTTTATGGACAATGATTACACCAAAGAAGAAATGAAACTGGTGAAAGAAACCCAAAAAATATTGGGTGATAATGAAATTGGGGTAGCAGCTACAGCGGTTCGTGTTCCGGTTATGGGAGGCCATTCAGAAAGTGTAAATGTTACCTTTCATAAAGAGTTTTTATTATCTGATGTGCGTAAAATTTTAAAGGAAACTCCTGGGGTTGTTTTACAAGATAACCCTACCATGAACATTTACCCAATGCCACTGCATGCCCACAATAAAGATGAAGTTTTTGTTGGAAGATTAAGAATTGACAATACCATGCCCAATACTTTAAATATGTGGATTGTAGCTGATAATTTACGCAAAGGTGCCGCTACAAATGCTATTCAAATTGCTGAGTATTTGGTGGAAAAGGAGCTTGTTGGGGTGAGTTGAAAGTTGAACGTAAAAAGTATAAAGTTGAAAGTCCAAAGTCTAAAGTCTAAAGTTGAAAGTCAAAAGCTAAAAACCAAAAAGTTTTTTTGTCTTTCTTCTAACTATTGGGACTCTTCGCTTAGCATTTGCAGGACTTTAGTGATGTAACCAAAAACTAAAAACCAAGAACCAAGAACCAAAAATCCAAAGCTATCCCATTTGCCTGCTTTACTTACTTTTCCACTTTCATTGATTACTTTAAACCCAAACAAAAAATAATTGAGCATCAACAAAATACTTTTTGAAGCAGCCTTAATTTCCGAGAAACAGTTTGGGTTTTTAGAATCTATCCGAACTGAGAAAGTGGTTTCTCTTTATTATGAGCTGAGGCTAATATTGTACTTGGGTATTTTACTCTTAACCGGGGGTTTAGGTTATTTGGCTTATGAAAACATTGGTGAGTTTGGCCATTTTTTGCTCATGCTTTTAATGGCGGTGCTTGCTGGAGGCGGGTACTATTTTGTATTAAAAAAGTCAAAACCGTATTCAAATTTTATTGTAAAAGAAAGTTCAGTTTATCTCGACTATATTATAGTACTTGTCGCCTTGTTAGTGGTTGGCTTGTTTACCTACATTCAAGTTTATTTTGATTTGGTTGAGGAATTGCTCAATTACACATCTCTATTAAGTGCGGGCTTGTTTTTTTACATGGCTTATCGGTTCGATAATAAAATTTTGTTATCCATGGCAATTACGGCTTTGGTAGCCACCTTTGGCTTAACCATAACTCCTGTGGGTTGGTTAAAAAGCGAGTGGTTTGAAGCAACAGATTTATATCTCATTTCAATTATTATCGGACTGTTTTTTATAGCAGTTGGATATTTCCTTTCCCAAAAAAGTATTAAAGAGCATTTCTTGTTTTCTTATCAAAATTATGGCCTTTTGCTATTTTATGGCGGATGCATAACTTCCCTTTTTGTAAGCCCAATTTGGGTAGCAATGGTTGTTGCAATTATTGCAGGTGGAGCGCTCTACTATACATGGAAATCCAAACAATTTTTATTTTTTCTGTACAGTGTACTTACCGCATATATAGCTTTAACTTATTTAATTTTTATGAGTCTTTTAGAAAATAGCGACGCATGGATTTTTATGATTTATTACTTCCCAATAACTTGTGTTTCGGCTATTGGTTTTTTCATTTCAAATAAAGCCCATTTTAAGAATGATTAAAAAATTATTGGCCTATAATCTTGAAGAATTGGAGAAACATGAGATTTTGTCTTATGCCAAAGATTTAAACAAGAGCCAAGTTATTTCTCAAGTACAGTTAGATGGAATAAAAAATAAAGTAAAATCTAACCTTTATTCGCCATCTATTTTTATGCGGATTTTGTTATTTATTTTATCCTTAATTGGCTTATCAACAGTTTTGGGACCAGTTGCTTTAATTATGGGAATTGATAGTGAAGTTGGTATTAGGGTTGAAGCATTTGTTGTTGGATTCTCAATTTTGCTACTGCTTGATTTTGTTTTAATAAAAGAAAGCAAGCATTATAAATCGGGGGTTACTGAAGCAGCCCTTGTTGTTGGCCTGGTTTTGTTTTCAGGTGGCTTGCTAGGTGAACCAAATTATAACCCAATAATATACTTGGTTTACGGACTAGCCATAACCTTATTTGCAGCCATTAGGTATTTGAATTCTGCAGGATTAATTGCCGCACTTGGTTTCGCAGGGGCAATAGTTTTTCAAGTTTTATACAACTTCGGAGGTTTAGCCCAAGCATTAATTCCATTTGCTATTATGGTTTTATATGCTTTACTATTTTGGGGCATAAAAAAGTTACAAAGCCAAAAGCCTAGCTTTATTTTTGATGATTACTTTACCTTGTCTAAAGTATTTTGTTTGTTGATGGTTTACGTTGCTGGTAATTACTTTGTGGTTCGTGAGTTAAGTGTTGAATTAATGGGTGTTAATATAGAACCTGGAGGTGACATTCCTTTTGCTTTTTTGTTTTACTTTTTTACAGGTTTTATTCCTCTAGGGTATTTGTTTTACGGCATAAAAAGAAAATCAATATTGTTTATTCGGGTAGCACTATTAACTGTGGTTTTGAGCATCATTACCCTTAAAATATACTTTAGTTTAGGCGCGCCCATCGTTACAATTACTTTGTCTGGAGCAATTATGATTGGTTTAGCCTTAGTGTTATTGCGATATTTAAAAGAACCAAAATACGGCTTTACCCGCGAGAAGCTTTTGCACGATAAATGGGACTCTTCTGAGCTAACGGCCTTTGTTGTTTCTCAATCTTTATCGGGCCATCAAGTTGAAGTAAATGATGAAAATTCAGAATATGGTGGAGGAAGCTTTGGCGGTGGCGGAGCTGGAAGTGAGTTTTGAGTTGAGAGTTAAAAGTCTTAAGACGAAAGTTTAAAGCAATAAAGCTTCCCACTTCTAAAATTCAAAATTGTCATTAAAAGTTCCAACCAACAATTTGCTCAGGTTTGGCTTTTATTTTAGTTTTTTTATGGGTTAAAATACTAGCTCCTGGTTCTACAATAATTTTGGCTTCTTTGTCTAAAGCTAAAACAGATTTTTTACCCAATTTTAAAACAGAGCCTTTCTTTAAGACTATACTTGAGGCATTTTTCAGCTCCAAACTAGCTTTGTCTTCTAACTCCATCCAAACCATTGGTTTTACCACCATTTTGGTTGGTGAAGTAAAAACTGAGTCGCTTTTAAAAATTTCGGGGTCGGTTAGGCGGGTAGGAGTGAGGCCTCTATCTAAAGTGATTTTTTTACCACTTTCAATGAATAAAGATGGGCCTTCTTGTACAATTTGATTCAACACAATGGTATCGGCACTCCACTTTTGGTTTTCGGTTATTTTGGTGTTGTTAAAGCTTATTTCTAACTCAATGCTTCCATCTTCGTTTTGGGCAATAATTTTAATGTCAATGCCATTTAAAATTACCGAGCGATTGTTAGGTAAAGCACCTTTAAAGTTATCATAATCTAAACTTACCATGGTAACCATGCTACTCGTGGCTGGGTTGGTGCCCATGTTAACGCGGTTGTTGCCATCTGCTGTAAATGCATGGCTTGGCAAACCCATGTGTGGTAAGTCTCCTACGTATTCCCCGCCTCTGTTTTCTAGCCATTTTATGTCGGTTTCGCCACGCATAATTCTGCCATCTTTATTTTTATCGCTAACTGAATATTCAACATCGCTTGTGCCTGTAAGCGGATTAAAATAATTGGCTTTTTTGTAAAATGGATTTGTCATAAAACCATTGGCGCAATATGTTTTTTGCTGAGTTTCTTCCCAAAAAACATCGTAAAAACCATTGGCAGGCATAACCCTTAAATAATCGCCATAACCTTTAAAAGTTTTGCTTCCAATTTTGTTGTTTTTGTCAACTTGCAGGTACATGTAAATGCCTGAGGCTGCGTTGGGTTTACAATCTTGCTCAGCATACATAAATTGATCGAACGGGCTTTGGTTAAAACTTTCGGTTTGGTGGTTTTCTATCCAAATCCATTGTTGGTATTCTTTTGGGTTTAGAAAAGGAAGTTTTATTCTAACCGCGTCTCCAGAAGTTAAAAAGTCTCTTAAAATTAACTTTCTGGTTGTTGTGTTTGAATCTACTACAAAATCGGTATTGGTTTCTAGTTGGGTAAACCTATCTAAGGCTGAAATGGTAAATTCTTTGCCAAGAAGCTTCCAATCTAATCGATCTCTATCCCAAGCATTACAAGTCATAAACATGCTGTTGTAATTTCCCATGGTACTCCAACCGCCTTGTATCGGAATAAAATAGTTTTCGCCACCACCATTGTGTTGTCCACCACCACAGTGAAAGTTGTTGGCTCCAAAAACCAAATGGGCAAATTCATGACGCATAATTTGAAAATCGGGTCCGGCAAATACAGAATAAGTATCAGTTGGTTTGCCCATAATATTTCCAAACGAGCCTTGGCTAGCAAAGCCTCTGCTTAAATCTAATCCATGAAAATTTCTGAGAATAAGCATTACATGGTCTAAGTTGCCATCTGCTTCATTTACCTTGGGAAGTCCTTGCTTTTCGTTGTTTGTCCAAAGGTCGAAATCGTTGTAACTTAAATTATTTTGGGTGGTAATTTTTCCTTGTTCGGTGAGGTAATTAGAAACGTAAGTTCTTAAGGTGTTGGTGGAAATTCCACCGTTTATGCTACTTTCTTTAATGGTAATAATTTCGGGAAGGTAATCTCCCAAAACTTGGTATTCTCCAAAAGAAGATTCGTGAAAATACCTGGTGATTTTGCCTTGTGGGTTTTCGCTTTCAAGTGCATCAAACATAGAAGCAGCCTCTTCGGGCACTTTTCCTTTTGGCCAAGCTTGGTAGGTTTGCCTGTCGGGGTTTTTGTCGTATTCTACTTCTAAAAAAACTACTAGAACCCTAATTTTTCCTTTGGCAGGAAGATACCATCCATTTTTTGATTCTATTTCTTGGGATTTGGCAAAAGGTAAAAACATCGCCAACAGGCAAAGGGAAACAGCTAGGTTTTTCATGCAATAAAATTTTAAGAGTTGCCTCTGCAAAACAAATATGAAGCCTAAAAAACCTCTAGCCAAAAAAGAGTTGAAAAATCTTATTTAAAAGACCTTACCACATCCATTCCGTTGGCATACAAAAGCAAGGTAATTAGAATAACAAAGCCAGCCAATTGGGCGTACTCTAAAAACTTTTCGCTTGGTTTGCGGCCCGAAACCATTTCGTAAAGCAAAAACATTACGTGGCCACCATCTAATGCTGGAATAGGTAAAATATTCATAAAGGCCAAGATGATAGAAAGAAATGCTGTGATTTCCCAAAACGCTTGCCAACTCCAGGCTGCAGGAAACAAATTGCCAATAGAGGCAAAGCCACCCAAACCTTTGTAGGCTCCAGTTTCGGGGTTTAAAATGAGCTTGAATTGTTTTACGTAAAAGTTAAGCTTGTCCATGGCTTTGTTGATGCCTGCAGGAATACTTGCGTAAGCATTGTATTTTAAGTTGGCAAACTCATAAACGCCGCCTCTTTCTAAATCTGTAAATGAGAAAAAAGCAGGTGCAAAGCCAATAGTATGGCCTTCGCTAATAAAAACATCTTGGGTAATAAGTTTACCTTCTCTATCAATTACAATAGAAACATTTTCTTCGCTGTAATCTTGAAGTTGGGTTTTTAGCTCATCAAAATACTTGATGCTTACTCCGTTAATGCCTACAATTTTATCTTTTGCCATCAACTTATCTGCATTGGCTGATTCTTCATCTACTTGAGCGACAACGGCAGGCATTCTTGGATAAATAAGTTGTTTTGCCTCATTATCAATTAACGTCGAAACAAAATCGGTTGGTATTTCAATAAACTGGCTTTTGCCTTGTCTTTCAATTTCCATGGTGCCACCGCTCAACATTTCAGACATAATATCAGAAAACTTGGCTACTTCTTGTCCGTTGATTGAAAGAATTTTGTCTCCATTTTGCAAACCCACATCATTTGCCAAAGAATCAACTGTCCAAATACCATCAGTTAAGTTTTGTGTAGGTAGGTATTTTTCTCCCCAAACAAAAAGCGTCATAGAGTAAATAAACATGGCTAAAATTACATTTACAGTAACTCCACCAATCATAATTATCAATCGCTGCCAAGCTGGTTTGCTTCTGAATTCGTATGGTTGAGGCGGTTGTTTCATTTGCTCCTTGTCCATCGATTCGTCTATCATGCCAGATATTTTAACGTATCCACCTAACGGAAGCCAACCAATACCATATTCGGTTTCGCCTCTTTTCACTTTAAAAAGAGAAAACCATGGATTAAAAAACAAATAGAATTTTTCTACCCGAGTTTTAAAAAGTTTAGCAGGAATAAAGTGACCCAACTCATGTAGGATTACCAAAATTGATAAGCTGGCAATTAATTGTACTGCTTTTATTATAATGTCGTTCATATTAAATCAATTCTTGCGCTAACAAACGGGTTTGTTCATCGGTGTTAACATATTCTTCTAAAGTAGGTTTTTGAACAAACGCAATATCTTGCATACAACGTTCAATTACCTCAGGCATTTTAAGAAAACTAATTTTATCGTTCAAAAAAGCATCAACCACAATCTCGTTGGCTGCATTTAAAACACAGGCTGCATTGCCACCAAGTTCTAGGGCCTTAAAGGCTAGGCCTAAATTTTTAAAAGTCTTTATATCTGGTTGCTCAAACGTTAAGTTTGGGTAATCCATAAAATTAAATCGAGGGAAGTTTGATTTTAACCTTTGAGGAAAAGCCAACGCATACTGAATTGGCAATTTCATATCGGGTAAACCCATTTGGGCTTTCATGCTTCCATCTTCAAATTGCACCAACGAGTGGATGATAGATTGTGGATGCACAATTACATCAATTTGCTCTGGTTTTAGGTTAAACAACCATTTGGCTTCAATAACTTCTAAGCCTTTATTCATTAAAGATGCAGAATCGATTGTGATTTTAGCACCCATTTCCCAGTTGGGATGTTTAAGAGCTTGCGCCCTTGTAACATGTTTTAAATCTTCAATGGTTTTCCCTCTAAAAGGACCGCCAGAAGCTGTTAAATATATTTTTTCGATAGGGTTGTGAAAATCTCCCACTAAGCACTGAAAAATAGCTGAATGCTCTGAGTCTACAGGGTAAATATTAACCCCTTTTTCTCTGGCAAGTTGAGTAACCAAATCGCCGGCAACTACCAAAGTTTCTTTGTTAGATAGCGCAATATGCTTTCCTGCGTTAATAGCAGCTAAAGTGGGTTTTAAACCTGCATAACCAACCAAGGCAGTCAACACAATATCAATGCCTTCCATTTCAACACATTGAGATAAGGCATCATGGCCTGCGTAAACTTTTATGTCTAAAGGCCAAAGGGCATCACTAACCAATTTGTATTTGCTTTCGTCTGCAATTACAACGGCATTGGGTTTAAATTTTTTGGCTTGTTCAATTAAAAGAGTGCAATTTCCGTTGGCTGTTAGAAGTTCAACTTCAAAATTATCTGGTTTACTTTCAATTACCTCTAAGGCTTGGGTTCCGATGGAGCCTGTTGAACCCAAAATTGCTACGCCTTTTTTTGTTTTTTCTTCCATTAAAAAATTGAGCTTGCAAAAGTAGGGATATTTAGGCTTGAATATTAGAATTTTGCACTACTTAACAAATCACAAACAGAATAAACTAAATTTAGTTTTAGGTGCATAACTTTAATGCCCTAAAAAATATTTCACTTTCTTTGAAGCCGTTATGGAACAAGCCAAGGCCTTAGCCATTTTAAAATCTGGAAAAAACGTGTTTTTAACTGGTTCTGCAGGAGCCGGAAAAACCTATGTTTTAAACCAATACATTACTCATTTGCGATACCATAAAATGGGAGTAGCCATAACTGCTTCTACGGGCATTGCAGCAACACATTTAGGAGGGCAAACCATACATAGCTGGTGTGGAATGGGAGTAAAAGATAGCCTTACAACAGCTGATTTAAAAAACCTAAAAACTAAAAAATACCTAGTTACCAAAATTGACAAAGCCAAAGTTTTGGTAATTGACGAAATCTCGATGTTGCACAAAAGGCAATTGGAATTAATCAACAAAATATTAAAGTACTTTAAGCAAAGTGAAGAGCCATTTGGTGGATTGCAAGTAATTGTTTCTGGAGACTTTTTTCAGTTACCGCCTGTTAGCGATGGTAATGAACCGAGCAAAGAAAAGTTTTGCTTTATGAGCGATACTTGGGTAGAAGCTGATTTTGCTGTTTGTTACATTACCCAACAATTTAGGCAAAGCGACAATAAGCTCACCCAAATATTAAATGAAATAAGGTCGCAGAAAGTTTCTGAAATATCTTTAAAAACACTTCATCAATCGCAAGAAAATAAACCGAAAGGAGAAACCACAAAACTCTACACCCACAATGTAGATGTTGACCGCATTAACGATGATTTTTTCAGCAAGTTAAAAGGAACCTCCAAAAAGTTTAAAGCCACCACAAAGGGGAATGAAAAGCTAAGGGAAGTTTTGGTAAAATCTGTTTTGGCCCAAGAAGAAATTGCCCTTAAAAAAGGCACCAAAGTAATGTTTGTAAAAAACAATTTTGAAAAGGGATATGTAAACGGAACTTTGGGTCATGTTTTTGATTTTTGGGATGACGATGGCAAGAAAATGCCTATTGTAAAAACCAACGAAGGCAAAAACATTTATGTACAACCAGAAGTTTGGCCCATGCAAGATGAAAAAGGAAAAGAGTTGGCTTCTTTTGAACAAATTCCGCTGCGTTTGGCTTGGGCTATTACGGTGCACAAAAGTCAGGGTATGACATTAGATGCTGCCGAAATAGACTTGAGTAAAACCTTCGAAATGGGGCAGGGGTATGTTGCTTTGTCAAGAGTTTCGGCTTTGGAAGGATTGCATTTGGCAGGTTTTAACGCCACAGCCTTGCATGTGGATTCTTTGGCTTTTAAAGCCGATAAAAGATTTTTAGAATTAAGCAATAGAGCAGAAAAAATTTATGTGGACAAAGAACTTACCCAATTAGAAAAAACATTTATTCAAAATAATGGTGGGGTTTTAAAACCGTTAGAAAGCTCTAAGAAAAAGGGAAAAGCTAAAACCAGCAAAGTAACCACATACGAGGCAACTCATGATTTGCTAGAGCAGGGTTTAAGCCTTGCAGAAATTGCTAAAAAAAGAGAACTGTCTGAGCAAACCATTTTAAGGCACTTCTTAATTATACAAGGCGATATCCCAGATTATAATTTCGATAAAATTAAACCTCCAAAGCCATTGATTATTCAAGTGAATGAGGCATTGCAAAAGGCTAAAGAATCTGACGAAGAATTGTACTCTAAAAACGGGCACATAAAGCTTGGGCCAATACATACAATTTTAAAAAGTAAGGTTGATTATAAGGATATTATGTTGGCCTTGTTGTTTTGTGAGAAATAAAACTTTTTTCAAATTTAATTTTGTTTTTGAATAAGTTATGTGCTTAACTTAATAAGATAATTTGCGAATTAATAAACCTAAATCTTTATTCAAAAGGAAA
Source organism: Flavobacteriales bacterium (assembly GCA_018609045.1). Classification (GTDB taxonomy): domain Bacteria; phylum Bacteroidota; class Bacteroidia; order Flavobacteriales_G; family Salibacteraceae; genus JAAZVO01. The sequence continues at coordinate 3,193 of JABAYK010000122.1, read as the reverse complement.
GTTTTTTCAATTAGATATGAGCGTCTTTTTTAGTTAAAAACATCCAAAATTGTGGGATATTTTTCATATGATTATTGAATTTTTTTTGTGAAAAATATTATGAAAAAAACAGTATTACTCTTCTTAACCTTTGTTTTATTTTCAGCCTTTTGGTTTTTCCTTTTGCAGCTTCTGCTACCAAATTAACTTTAGACCCAAATGGCTAGCCAAGCTTGGGGCTATCAGTTATGATGCATTAATTCTGTTGAATGTTTTTGTAAATAAGGTTTCGAAGTTATTGGGTCTTTGAAGACATATATAATTCCCTTGTTAAAAAATAGCTCACTGATTTATCGGACAGCCAAAAACACCTTATAATAGATATGCCATAGATTCTATTACTATAAAGCTATTCCAGCCCTTATTTAACTGCGTAGGTCGCAATGCTAATAGAGGTAAACGTAATGGAGGATTAAGGAGTCATCAAAAGCTAAATATACAAGGAGGAATATCTGTAAAAGTATATCATAACCATGCTACAGAGCATGATTCTATTTTTATATAACATAAGGATGTTATGAAGCCAAACGAAGTTGCTCTTATGGATAAAGCCTACAACAATTATAAATTATTTGATCAGTGGAATAAAAGCGATATCTACTTTGTTACTCGACTTAAAAACAATGCGCAAGAAGAACTAATAGAAGTGTTTGAGTTTAAACCTGCAACACCAGATAAAGTACATAAGAGATGCTAGGATAGTTTTAACTTATAAGTATTATAATGGACAAGAGGTAAAGGTTGAGCTAAGGCTTGAAAGTTTTTATCATGAAGAAAAAAATAAGGCTTACTACTTCCTTACCAATCTATTTGATTCAGAAGCAGAACAGATTACAAATTTAAACCTTATTTGAGAAGATAAAACAAAACTTTCCTTGTCAATATTTCTATTGCAAGAATCAAAATGCCATCCAGATACAGGTTTGGGTTACCTTAACTGCTTTATTACTTATAAGTTTAATTAAAAAAGCCTTTGAAAAGTAGTGGGCATTATCAAATCTAATCAGACTATTGCAAAAACACCTATTCTCTTACTTAAAGTTTAAAGACTTTTTTGATAATATGGATACATATATAAAAGACTACGAAGAAAACAAATGAACACCAGAAGAAATAGCAGAGCAATTAGCCATGGAGTTAACCTAAGATGACAGTGGGCTAACTATTTTAAAAATTCTAATAAAAACCATTCTACTGTGGTTTATTGACTTTTAATCCTAATTTTGAATTTTAAAAGGTAATAATAATCAATTAAAAAATTATGATAAAGGTTTTCAAAAAAAATTTGAAAAACACGGATACGTGAAATTTCAAGTTTTATCAAATTTTGCTGCTGATTATTTAGATAATATCTACGATAAATTTAATAATGAACATTTTATGAAAGCCCAAAAATTTCGCAGTACTGGCAACGCAAGTAATAAAGAATTAATTAAAACAATATATTTCAAAGAAGCATTGGAGTTTAAGATTTTCAATTCTTCATTTAAAAAGACAATATCCTCAGTTTTTTTTTTACTAACGACTTATTTTTTATCCTTTTCACAAAGTAATTTCGTTTATTTTAATTACCCTCAAAATTCATATTGTACTTATAGTAATGATCCTACTCCTACAATAACTGCCGCAGGGGGAGCTTTTTCTTCCACTACAGGTTTGTCCTTAAATCCATTAACAGGGGTGATTGATTTAGATGCCTCTAGTCCTGGGATATACACGGTTTCTTATATTTTAAATGGGATTTCTTTTTCAAATAAGGTTACGATTAGCTCGACCAACGTTCTTGATTTTTCATATGGTACTACTACTTTTTGCATCAATGATACCAATCCGAAAGCTTTAATAACAGGGGTTCAAGGAGGAAAATTCTCTTCTACTACAGGATTAGTAATTGATCCGTTAACAGGAACTATTAATTTATTAGCCTCTACTCCTGGAAATTACAACGTAACCTATACTCCACCCACTAATTATATTCAATTAGGGTTAGATATTGATGGAACAGGTGCTGATGACCGATTTGGTTATTCTGTCGACTTAAATAAGGCAGGAGATATTATGGCGGTGGCTGCACCGTTAGACGATCCAAATGGCAGTAATTCAGGACAAGTAAACGTATACAGATGGAATGGAACTGCTTGGATTCAATATGGTAATGCTATTTTCGCAGAGTCTGGAGACGACCGTTTTGGAACTGACGTAGCATTAAATGCTAAAGGCGATCGGCTTGTAATAGGTGCTCAATTAAACGATGGAGGTGGCAGTAATTCAGGTCACGTTCGGGTATATACTTATAATAATGGATCTTGGAATCAACTTGGACAAGATATAGATGGAGAAGGAAATGACGATCGTTTTGGTTGGTCAGTAGATATAAATGCTCAAGGTGATCGAATTGTTGTTGGAGCTAGATTTAATGATGGTAATGGCAGTAATTCAGGACAAGTAAGAATATTTGGATTAATTAATGGTTTATGGACTCAGCTTGGTTCTGACATCGATGGTGAGATTCCTGGAGATGAGTTTGGTTTTTCTGTTGCAATGAATGACCTTGGGGATAGAGTAGTTGCTGGAGGAAGATACAATGATGGGCTAGCTAACGATGCAGGTCACGTAAGAGTTTATAAGTATAATGCAGGAAGTTGGACTCAAATTGGTGCAGATATTAATGGAAAAACAGCAAATACCTATTTTGGCTGGTGTGTAGATATGAACGCCTCAGGTGATATGATCGTTGCATCTGCACCTAATGAAGACAATCAAAAAGGGTTGGTAAGGATTTATCGGAATATAGGAAACACTTGGACTCAAGTAGGGCAGGATATTTTTGGCGAGGCAAATCAAGACTATTCTGGAGGTGCTGATGGGAATTCAGTTGCAATAAATGATGCAGGAGATAAAGTAGTAATAGGAGCTTGGCAGAATGATGCAGGTGGAAGCAATTCTGGTCATGCAAGGGTTTATGGATTAGAAAAGGGTTTTTGGAGTAAATTAGGCTTTGACTTAGACGGAGAAGCAGCCAATGACTATTTAGGATGGTCTGTGGCAATTAATGCTGCAGGAGATATAGTTGCATCAGGTGCTCAATTAAACGATGGTGGTGGCAGTAATGCAGGCCACGTTCGAGTATACGAAACACCTGTAATTTGTCCAT
>JABAYK010000059.1 GCA_018609045.1 Flavobacteriales bacterium | reverse complement strand
CCAAAATTCAAATTGTCGAATTGCCTATTTGTCCATGACAAGGTATAGCCAATCCAACCTGTGGTTTTTCCTTCTTTTTTCTGCACCAATAATTCTGCACCATAAGAGTTTCCTTGACCAAACTCAATTTGTTCATCCCAGTTTTTATCTACAGAAAAGAAAGAAGCTCCCTCTTTGTATTCAATTAAATTTTGCATGGTTTTGTAATATCCTTCCAACGAAACTTCAAATTTTTGTTTTACGGTTTGGGCTAAACCAATGGCAAACTGCCTAGAATTTTGGGGTTTTACTTGGTCTGTTGATGGAACCCATAAATCGGTTGGTAAGCCAATAGTGCCGTTGGTTAACAAGTGAATAAACTGGGCCATTTCGGCATAGGAGGCTTTTACCGATAAATTATCATTTATAGAGAACCTGCCTGAAAAACGAGGTTGTAATGAGTAATAAGAGGTTTTGCCTGATATAAAACCAGAAAAATGTAACCCAACATTAACTTTTAATCTAGAGCCAATTTTGATATCATCTTCTGCGTAAGCAAAAAGCTCGTGGGCAAATATTTTATTGGCTCCAAAAGAAGTATCAATATCATTTTGGTTCCCCCCAAGTTCATTTCTAAATGCATTTACACCTGGGGTAAAAGTGTGGTAAATATCGCCCAAACCTACTTTGATGTAGTGGTTAGGATTAGGCAAAATATCAAAATCAATTTTCCCTGTAAAGTCTTCAATGCCTGAAGTATAGCTGTATTCAAACAACTCGCCGTAAGTGGTGTCAGGCTCATAAGTGGTGTCATCTAACTTTTCACCAACCCTAAATTGGTACTTTGAATAAGTAAATGTAGTATTTGAGAAAACTTTCTTCGAAATAACTTGGTTCCATCGCAAAGCAGTGGTTACATTACCCCAACCTAAACTAGCTTCGTTTTTAGAAACATACCTTGTTGAACCATTATTGTACTCATCTTCAAAATCGGCATAGGCTCTGTCTTTTCCTGTATAAATACTCAAAAACAACCTGCTATTGTCTGAAAACTTGTGATTTACCTTGGCATTAACATCATAAAAATAATATCCCGCAACAGCATCGGTTCCACTTAACTGAGCTTGTCTTTTTATGATTGGTCTTGCCAATAAATCGATGTAAGTTCTTCGGCCCGATACAATAAGTGAGGTCTTGTCTTTAATAAGCGGGCCCTCAACCGTAAGTTTAGAACTAACCAAACCTAAGCTTCCTGTGCCATGCCATTCTTTTTGGTTTCCTTCTTTCATTTTTATGTCTATTACGGATGATAATCTTCCGCCGTAGCGTGCCGGAAAACCGCCTTTTATGAGCTCTACATTGTTGATGGCATCGTTGTTAAAAACCGAGAAAAACCCGAATAAATGTGAAGCGTTATAAACTGGAACACCATCTAGCAAAATCAAATTTTGGTCAGGTCCTCCACCCCTAACATACAATCCGCTTGTACCTTCCCCTCCAGATTGAACTCCGGGTAAAAGTTGAATTACTTTCAAAATATCTCTTTCGCCCAATAAAGCAGGAATTACCTCAACCGACTTCATAGGAATATCGATTACACTCATTTGCGAACGCTCTTGAATTTGCTCTGCTTGCGTGGCTGTAACTTCAAATGTTTTTAGCTGTATTGAAGATGAAAGCTCAAGGTTAATTACCTCGTTTTGCACAAGGTTTATTTTAAGCTTTTGCGAGGCATATCCCACGTAAGAAAAAACCAAGTTATAAGTATCGGTTGGTAAAGTTAAACTGTAAAAACCATAAGCATTTGTGGTTGTACCCAACAGCTTTTGTTTGGAATAAATACTTGCTCCAATCAGCTTCTCGCCTGTTTCAGCATCACCCAAATATCCCGAAATGGTAAACTTTTGTGCCTTTACAGAAAATGCAGCAATACTTAGTAAGAAAAATAAAAATAACTTTCGCAAATGGTTCGGTTTGGTGTGGCTAAATAACGCAAAAACCAAATATTATTTCTTAAATGTTAAATTTTAACAAAATAATTAGTCGTTAAGCTTTAAAACGGCCATAAATGCACTTTGAGGAACCTCAACATTTCCTACTTGACGCATACGTTTTTTACCTTTTTTCTGCTTTTCTAACAACTTACGTTTACGAGATATGTCTCCTCCATAACATTTTGCTGTAACATCTTTTCTTAATGCTTTTACAGTTTCTCGGGCAATAATTTTTGCGCCAATAGCAGCTTGTATGGCAATATCAAATTGTTGACGCGGAATTAATTCTTTTAATTTTTCGCAAATCTTTTTGCCAAAATGGTATGAATTGTCTCTGTGTATTAATGATGATAAAGCATCTACTTGGTCTCCATTCAGCAAAATATCTAATTTAGATAGGTTGGAAGCTTGGTAGCCAATTGGTTGATAATCGAAAGAGGCGTAACCTTTTGAAACCGTTTTAAGTCTGTCGTAAAAATCGAAAACAATTTCGGCCAAAGGCATTTCGAACTGAAGTTCTACCCTATCTGAAGTTAAATAAACTTGGTTTTTTAATACTCCTCTTTTTTCGATGCAAAGCGTCATAATTGCACCAATAAACTCACTTTTGGTAATGATTTGAGCAGCAATAAATGGCTCTTCTACCCTATCCATTTTGGTGATTTCGGGCAAATCTGAAGGGTTGTTTACAATAATTTGTTCCTCTTTTTTGGTATAGGCTATATACGATACGTTTGGAACTGTGGTAATTACAGTCATGTTGTGCTCACGCTCTAAACGCTCTTGGATAATTTCCATGTGGAGCATGCCCAAGAAACCACACCTAAAACCAAAGCCTAAGGCGGCAGAAGATTCAGGCTCAAAAGTTAAAGAAGCATCGTTTAACTGAAGCTTTTCCATGGCTTCTCTTAGCTCTTCGTACTCATCGGTATCAACCGGATAAATACCCGCAAAAACCATTGGTTTTACGTTTTCGAAACCTTGAATTGCTTTATCGCAAGGGTTTATTACATTGGTAATGGTGTCGCCAACTTTTACTTCTTTGGCTTTTTTAATGCCAGAAATAATGTAGCCAACGTTGCCCGCAAAAACTTGCTTTTGTGGAATATAATCTAAGCCTAAAACGCCAACTTCATCAGCACCATATTCTTTTCCGGTGTTTACAAATTTTACTTGATCTCCCTTTTTAATGGAGCCATTCATAATTCTAAAATATGCTACAATACCTCTAAACTGGTTAAAAACCGAATCGAAAATTAAAGCCTGTAAAGGTGCTTCTGGATCTCCTTTTGGTGCAGGAACTCTGTTTATGATGGCTTTTAAAATATTATCAACGCCTAAGCCAGATTTTCCTGACGCGGCAATAACATCTTCTGGCTCGCAACCAATTAAATCTACAATTTGATCGGTAACTTCTTCGGGCATGGCACTAGCCAAATCCATTTTATTGAGAATCGGAATTATCTCCAAATCGTGCTCTAAAGCCAAATACAAGTTAGAAATGGTTTGTGCTTGAATACCTTGTGTGGCATCAACAATTAACAATGCGCCTTCGCAAGCAGCAATAGACCGTGAAACTTCGTAAGAAAAATCTACGTGTCCGGGAGTGTCGATAAGATTCAACACATAAGTTTCGCCTTCATGTTTATGTACCATTTGTATGGCATGACTTTTTATGGTAATACCACGTTCACGCTCAAGGTCCATATCGTCGAGGGTTTGCTCTTGCAGTTGCCTGTCGGTTATGGTTCCTGTGGTTTGTAAAAGCCTATCGGCCAAGGTGCTTTTACCATGGTCTATGTGGGCTATAATACAGAAATTACGAATGTTTTTCATGTGCCAAAATGGGCTGCGAAAATAAGGTTTTTACAGATAGATTATTCTATGGCTTTTAAGGTATAATTTGCTGTGTTATTTGATGAAAAATTTGCTTCAAACTTTTACTTAATTCACCATCAGCTTTAAGCGAGAAGTTTTGTTTGTGTTGCTAATTTCCAGAAAATAAACTCCCGTTTTTAAATTTCGGCCAGTAAAGTTTTCGATTGGAATGGTAAATGAGTTCTGCAAAACCATTTGCTTTGAAATAAACACTTTTCCTTGAACGTCAAAAATTCGGCAAGTTATTTCACCCTCAAAACCAGTTCCGGTAATAACCGAGTTGTTGGAAATTGGATTAGGAAAACAAACCAAACTTTCAATTTCATTGGGCACCGGTTTATCAACTCCTACTAAAAAAGCAGGGTCTATTCTTACGCTATCCATCACAATATCAACCAAAGGTTTGTCATTGACATCAGTGGCAACCGAGCCCATTTGGTAAATGAGGTTAACATTGTCGGTTACTTTGCCAAACACGGGGTGTTGCGAGGTTAATGGAGCTTTGTCGTAATCTAAAAAAGTATTGTCTTTTAGGTTGATGAAAAACTGAGTTGTGCCAGTGTTTGGACCAGTGTTGGCCATAGATAATGTCCATTGTAAGTTGCTTAAATTGGGATGAAACTCATCTTGAATAGCAAGTTTGCCTGCAGCGCCATCTCCTCCTTGAATCACAAAGTTTTGTATGATGCGGTGAAAGATTACTCCATCGTAATACTTTTCTTTTACCAACTTCTTAAAGTTACCTGCGGTAATGGGCGCCAAAGTATCTTCAAGGGTTACCACAAAATTGCCTTTGGTAGTGTAAAAATTAACTTTTGTTTGGGCTGTTAAACGTGTTGAAAACAACACCACCAAGGCTATTAAGAAAAATGTGTTTTTCATTTTTTTGATTTTAGAGACTTAAAAGTAGATTTTTTTTGTTTTATGTAAAGAGGGTTATTCAAATAACTATAAATTTCATTACTGCTGAAGCAGTTATTAAGCAATGAACTAGTAAACCACAAATTGAAAAATTATATGTATATGCATATAATTTTAAAGTAAACCAACTTTTTATATGTAATTACATATAATGAAAAGCTATTTTGACCGATTGGGCTAAGTATTAAAATTAAATGACAAACAGGTAAACACTGTGTATAAAAAATTAGCCAAATGGCTGCCTGAAGCCACTCAATTGATAGAAAACTCTTTTCTAAAACCAAATAAGAAAAAAGCTTATAAAGAATTGATTACTGGGCGGGTGAAGGTTTTTGGGCTGGTAATAAGAAAGGTGTAGGCAAAATGATTAATTTAGAAAAAAGCAAATTTTGAAATTGACCTCTTTATAAATTAATTTGAAACTGTATTCTTTTATTTCTAATTATTTTTTCCACCTCTTCAATAGTTAACATTGCATACGAAGGTGACTTTTCGTTAAGGCAAACGAAACAAAATCTAAATTTTCCGCCTAACATCTTCCCAAAATTAAATTCATTTTCAGTTGCACCGAAAAAGAAACCTTTTGGGTTTTCAGGAAGATATTTTTTAGTAGTTTTCAATTCAATAAAAAGGATTTCATCAAGATGTGTCTCAATGAAGTCTTTTTTAAATTGAACTCCCTTTAGTTTTGGAATAAAAACTAAATCGAACGATTGTAAGAAGCTATAAGGAGCATTAACTCTATCTAATAATTCCTTTTTCATTTCCTTGTCAATTTTGAAGAAGCCTGTTTGTTCTTCAATTAGATAGTTAATTCCTTGTTTTTCTGTAACATTATTAGATAATGTCAATTTAAACGAATGTTTTCTTGACATTAATCCTCGGATTTTAGTTTGTACTTTTTTAATAACTCCTTTGAATTTCTAAATTTTAGTAATTCATCTACAGTTAAGTCAAATGCTTTTGCAAAAACTGCCATATTAGTAAGTGAAATATTCCTTTCACCTCTTTCTATCATCCCAATATAGGTTCTATGGAATCCTGTTTTATAAGAAAGTTGCTCCTGACTCAATTTTTCATCAGTTCGTAATTGTCTAACCCTACCCCCAAACTCTTTTAATAGAAAGTTATTAATCATTGTCTAATACTATACTTATTGTATGTTTTGATCAACCGACAATATGTATCATAAAAAATTATATTGGGTTATCAGAGTTTAACTGTTAGCAATCAAAATATTCCCCCTCCCCAAAAGACTTCCATAAACCAGACGAAAAAGAATACCAACCATCAAAAAACTGAGAAAATGGAAATCATCAATAGCTTACCCCAACAAACAGGAAGAACTTTTATAGTAACAGGAGCAAATACCGGCTTGGGTTACGAAACCACTATGATGTTGGCCAAAAAAGGCGCTAAAGTAATTATGGCTTGCCGTAACATGTCAAAAGCAAATGCTGCCAAAGCCAATATTTTAAAAGAGGTTCCAAAGGCAGATTTAGATGTTTTAGAAATTGATTTAAGCAGCTTAAAATCTGTTCGGAGTTTTGTTAAAGCCTATCAAGCCAAATATGATAAGTTAGATGTTTTGGTAAACAATGCAGGGGTAATGATGCCGCCTTACTCCAAAACAGAAGATGGTTTTGAATTACAATTCGGGGCAAACTATTTGGGGCATTTCTTGCTTACAGGTTTGTTGTTACAAACCATTACAAAAACACCCAATTCAAGAATTGTTACTTTGAGTTCTTTGGTACATAAAAATGGTAAAATCAATTTTGCTGATTTACAAAGCGAGAAAAAATATTCGGCCAGTGAGGCATACGCTAAATCTAAACTTGCTTGCTTAATGTTCACGCGTGAATTGCAAAGAAGACTAGAAAAAGCTGGTCATCAACAAACTATTTCAACTGCTTCTCACCCTGGTATTGCTACTACAGAATTGAGCAGACACATGCCTAAATTGGTTTACAACGTTTTAAGATACACCATAGCGCCATTTCTTACCCACGCTCCCATTGAAGGTGCAAAACCAACCATGTTAGCAGCCATCGGCGAGGCCAAAGGAGGCGATTATTTTGGACCTACAGGTTTTAATGAATTTAAAGGGAAACCTGGCAAAGCAACTTCTACCCCATTATCAAATGATGAGGCCATTGCCAACCAACTTTGGGAAGTTTCTGAAAAATTGGTGGGTTTAAATTATTTGTAAAAAGCTTTATTAAGTTTTCTAGATAGGCTACCTATTTTCCCCTACATTAGCCCAAAAAAATTGAAGAGCTTCATCAAAATTATTTTTGCCTTACTATTCTTATTTGGTTTTTTAAGCCAATCCACTGCCCAAGGTATTAACAACCTTACCTTCGGAACAGACTCTACCCTCGAAATAGTTACTTGGAACATAGAGTGGTTTCCGAAAAATGGAAACAACACTGCAGACTCAGTAGCCAAAATAATTAAAGCGTTAGATGCTGATGTTATTGGTTTTCAGGAAATTGATGACACAACCTTATTAAAGCAGGTGGTAAATAATTTACCTGGTTATAAAATACATATCGCCAAAGGCAGATTTGGTGGATTGGTTTACATTAACAAAACCAACTCAGTTTTCGCCAAAAAAGTTTATAAAATTTACGATTCACCAACTTATTACAATGCTTTGCCGCGTGCTCCATTGGTGATGGAATTGCTGTACAAAGGCGAAGAATACGTTGTGATTAACAATCATTACAAATGCTGTGGCGATGGCTCGCTCGATTTAAGCAATTCTTCTGATGAAGAAGCAAGAAGATATGAAGCTAGCACACTCATAAAAGCCTACATCGATTCAAATTTTGCAACATCAAAGGTTTTAGTAATTGGAGATTTAAACGATATTTTAACCGACAGTTACCAACACAATGTTTTCAGAATGTTTTATGAAGATGCTGAAAATTACAAGTTTGCCGATGAGGCTGTTGCCAAGAGCCCAAGCACAGAATGGTCGTACCCAAGTTGGCCCTCTCATCTAGACCATATTTTAATTACCAACGAAATTTTTGATGATTTCGAATTGCCCAAATCGACTTGCCAAACTATAAAAGTTGATGAATATATGAAAGGTGGGTTTAGTAGTTACGATAAGTATGTTTCAGACCACAGGCCTGTTGGATTAAAATTGGCTTCACCAAAAACATCAACAGGAAAAGTTGAAATTACCCAACCTAAAATTGAAGTTTACCCCAACCCAACCAATGAATTAATTTGGATAAAAAATCTACCTGCAAACTCAAATATTACCCTATTTGATTTGATGGGAAAAAACCTCGATTTTGATTCAGCTAAGGCTAATGGAAATGTTTCCATATCCATAAATGGTAATTCAGGAATCTACTTTTTAAAGATAAACTCAGCATCTTCAAATCAAATTATCAAGGTATTTAAACTTTGACTTTTACATGAACTTCAATTTATTTTCAATTGCAATATTTTCGCTTTTAATTGTTAGTTGCTCTAATCAAAAAGAAGCAGCTCCTGGCTCCACTTACACAGACGTAAAAATTGTTGGCGCCATGAAAAATGTAATGTGGAAGGGAGAGTTGAGCGGCAGCATTCGCCTTGATACTATTTCAGATAAAAAAGGTCTTTACGGTCTTGGTCCTGTTAGTTATTTAACAGGAGAGTTGATGATAAATGATGGCAAAAGTTATGTCTCAAAGGTAACTTCTGACTCCACCATGACGGTTGAAAAAACATTTGATGCTTCGGCTCCCTTCTTCGTTTATGCCAATGTAACTGAGTGGAATGAAGTTGAATTACCACCAAATGTTAAATCTATTCAAGATTTAGAAAGGCTTATTCTTGAAAAAAGTGAAGGCAAAAAACAGCCGTTCGCATTTAAGGTAACAGGTAAAGTCGCAAAAGCAAAAATTCACATCCAAAACTTGCCAAAAGGCACTCGCGTATCATCGCCAGATGAAGCGCACCAAGGCCAAACAAATTATGTAATAACCAATGAAGAAGCTGAAATTATTGGATTTTTCTCGAAAGAACACCAAGGCATTTTTACCCACCACGACTCATTTTTACACATGCATTTAATCACCCAAGACGAAAGTAAAATGGGCCATTTGGATGAATTGCAAATTGACGAAATGAAGCTTTATCTGCC
>JABAYK010000163.1:4032-9064 GCA_018609045.1 Flavobacteriales bacterium | reverse complement strand
ACATCTTCAATAAATGTTTCGCCTTTGACAACCACGAAATACTATGTAACTATTTCGGATGGAATAGGAAGTTGCGTTGACTCTGTTACGGTAACTATTAGCAATCCTTCTTTTGCCTTCGCACAAGATACGATTACTTCTTGTGGAGCAGATTCAGTAACTGTAGATGCTGGTGCAGGTTGGTCTAGTTATGCATGGAGTAACAGTGCAACTACACAAACAACTTCAATTATTGCTTCAGGAACTTATACAGTAACAGTTACCGATGCAAATGGGTGTACTGCAACTGATAATGTAGTGGTGAGTGTAATAAATGCAAATATTACACAAAGTGATACTACCATTTGTGCTGCGAATTCTTCTTTACCTATTGCTGTAAAAGGCAAGCAGAATGATTATGCCTTGTCATTTGATGGAACGAATGATTTTATTGATATAACAAACCCTACTTTAAACACCATATCTACAGAGGTTTCAATAGAGACTTGGGCTTATGCGCGAGGCACCTCTAATTCAGAATTAATGTCAGGAAATAATAGCTCATCCCTTGCTACGTTAAGCGTGCGTTATAGCTTACGACATAGAGGAGGTAAAATTCAGTTACTTGTCACTAATGGATCTAACTATTATTTTGTTCAAACGGTTGACGATTTGCCTCTTAATCAATGGGTGCACGTGGCAGGAACATTTAAGAAGGGTGTTGGAGGTTTTATTTATATTAATGGCGAGCAGGTAAATACAACCACTGGTTCGTCTTCTGCAGGCAACAATTTCACGATTTCTAATTATACGGGAGTTGATTTTAACATAGGAAGATTTATCATTTCAAGTGAGGCTTCTGGCGGTAAACAGTATTTTGACGGACTGATGGATGAGATGCGTATTTGGTCAACAGCCCGAACTGCTGATCAGGTTTCTTGCAATATGTATAAACGAATAAATTCGGCATCAGGCCTTGTTGCTAATTACTCCTTTTCTGAAGGCACGGGCACATCTACCCTTAATTCAGCAACAGCGACAAACTTCAACCTTAGTGGTCCAATTTATTCTTCAAACACACCTTTTGTAAGTTCATTTTCTTATCTGTGGTCTACAGGAGATACCTGCTCAAGTATTTCTCCTACGGTTTCTGGAGATAGTACTTTTTATGTAACGATCTCAGATGGAATTTCTAGTTGTGTTGATTCTGTTACGGTAACTGTGAGCAATCCAACTTTTGCCTTTGCTCAAGACACTATTCTTTCTTGTGGAGCTAGTTCGGTTACTGCAGACGCAGGTGCAGGTTGGGCAAGTTATGCATGGAGCAATAGCGCAACTACACAAACAACTTCAATTACTACTTCAGGAACGTATACAGTAACGGTTACTGATGCAAATGGATGTACGGCAAGTGATAACGTGGTCGTAAATATTCCTTCGCCTGTAGTGGTTTCATTTGCTCCTGCTGTTCCTCCGGGACTTACGGCTGCTCCATCTTCAATACTTTCAAAAGTACCTGAAGCAACTGGTTATGGAATTGTTTATGAACTCGATATTCCTGTAAATGGCAATTATGCAAGTAATGCAATCAATTATGCGATTGACAATGCGAACACATTAAATACGAATCACACTCGAGTTGCTTATTACATGCAATTAGATGCTGAGTGGATTTGGGTATCCATGGATGATTTTGCAAGTGGAAATCTTAAATCTTTGGGATTGCCTAGAGGTCAAACCAATAATGTTATTTGGGATAGGGTTGTGAGCAATATGAATGTCTATACCAATAAGTCTGGCATTACAACAGGGAACAATATTGCTACAGGTAATGTAGAAATGTGGTCGGGATGTTATGGCACAACTGCAAATTCAGGTTTAGGAGGTAGTTCTACTGTTTTTGACTTTGACGATGAGTATAGTAGTAGTCCGAATTGTCATGGATCTTTTCAAGTCCATAATTATGGTGCAAACCAAACATTATTTGCTTATAACAGGTTTCCGCAAAATACTGTAGGAGAAATAGGTATAGGTAATAATACAGGCACACATCCTGACTGGACATTTCAGCAGACCGCAAATAATTATACTACGCGAAAGCTGTATATTTTGGTTGGCAATTCGAATGCCTCTTCTACTGCATTAGAATGCAATGGGGATTCGGATGGAGCGATATCACTAACAGCTTCAGGTGGAACTTCACCATATACTTTTGCATGGAGCAATTCAGCAACAACAGCAAGTATAACAGGATTGTCAGCAGGAACGTATACGGTAACGGTATCAGATGCAAATGGTTGTACCGCTTTTGATACAGCAACAGTAAATCAACCACAACCCCTCGTTTTAGATACAAATATTACAGGTGCAACTTGTGGCTTTATCGACGGATCTATAGAAGTAATACCAAGTGGAGGAACAACTCCCTACACCATAAACTGGTCTAGTGGTGAAACCACAGGGCAAATTACCGGAAAGGCAGAGGGTGTTTACACCGTTACTGTAACAGATAACAACGGTTGTTCAGATACCATTAGTCCTTTAATTGAAGGATTACCAAATTATGATTGTTCATCACCTGTTTCACTTACCAATTGGAAAGTAGAAGGACAGACATCGAATGGCTCATGGACTTTATCTAACTCAGACTTTACAGTACGCCAAGGCACCAATAGTGATCCTACATTTTTTGTAAGTGACAATATTTACTTCAACACTGCTGTAGAAGGAGAGTTTGGTGTGATGACAACAGGTGACGATGATATGATTGGATTTGTGATGGGGTATAACTCACCCAACTCACTAACCTCAAATAACCAGTACGATTTTATCTTATTTGATTGGAAACAGACAGCTCAGACGGTGTCACCTCTTGGCACAGCCCCTCAAGGTGCTCGATTATTAAAAGTAAATGGCACCTCTTCATCAGTTGGCAATGTTTTTTGGAACGCCTCTGACCCTATTGTTAACACTTTAGCCACCAATACTGCAATTGGTGGGTGGGCTGACAATACCTACTACCAATTTAGAGCTGTTTACACTGCAACAAACATTAAGATTTACATTAACAATACGTTGATTTTTGATGTAAATGGATCATTTTCTCCTGGTCGATTTGGCTTTTATAATTACTCTCAGTCAGATGCGGTTTACCGAAACTTTTCTGTTCCTTTTGAAGCAATTTTAAATACCGAAAATATTTCTTGTACAGGAGCTAATGATGGAACTTTAGAAGTTACGACATCATCAGGAACAGTTGATTCTGTTAAATGGAGTGATGGTTCTACTGCTGCCATTAGAACAGGGTTAGCAGCAGGAAACTATTTTGTTGAGGTTTTCGGAAACGGATGCTGTATAGATACGTTATCTGTAACGCTTACCGAACCAGATTCTTTGGTTAGTGGCTTCACTCCTACCAATGTTACTTGTTTTGGGCAGTCAAACGGTAGCATTATTACAACTACACAAGGTGGTACTGCACCATACCATTACAATTGGTCTTCGGGAGATACCACCGCTAACTTAAACAATATACAAGCAGGAACTTATACTGTTACAATAACAGATGCAAACAACTGTAGTTTTATTGATTCAGTTGTGGTTACAGAACCAGCAGCAGTTGTAGCAAATCTCACCGTATTGAGTAACGAAACATGCCCAAATAGTGGAGACGGGCAAATAACTGTTGATGGTAGTTTCTCCAGCTATATTTGGAGTAACGGACAAACATCAGATACAGCTACCGGTTTGATTGCTGGAAGTTATATAGTAACAGTTTCAAACTCAAATGGATGTCAATCAGTTGGGTCAGCAACCATAGGAATTGCAGACTCTACAAACCCAACAGTTCAAGTACAAAACATCACCGTTTATCTAAATGCTACAGGTTCAGTAAGTATTATTCCTTCAGATATTGATAGTGCAAGCGCAGACAACTGCACAATTGATAGCCTGAGTTTAGATATTACTAGCTTTAATTGCAGTGACTTAGGAATAAACACTGTAACCCTTACAGCGTTTGACGGCAATGGAAATTTTGCTAGTCAATCAGCCTCGGTAACTGTTTTAGATACAATAAAACCTACTGTAAGTTGTGTAAATACCATCGCATACTTAGATTCAAATGGAGAAGCTTTTATTGATACTTCATTTATACAAAGTGGTTATTCTGACAACTGCTCTGTTGATTCTGTTTGGTCACCAATATTTACAACCTCAAGTTTTGGACAATTTTCTACAGCAGGGTTTAGTTATTTTGATATTAATTTAAATCAGTATGCAGGTCAAACCTTTGAAATCCAAACAGCACAATCAATAGCATCAATCGAGGTTAAATTTACTTCAATTTCTCCGGGATCATTTAGTATGGTTATCTATCAAGATTCAGGCTTGGTGGCTATTGACTCGAGTGTTTTATATGTTTCAACTATTGGAGATAAAATATTTAATTTTTCTAATGTAAACCTAGCGCCTGGTCGTTACTCTTGGGTAATAAAACCGCTTAACTCTGGTGGTAGTAGGATTAAAGTAACGCCAAACAGGCCAAATAACACATCTGCTTTCTTTAGATATAAAAATGGTAATCCTGATTTTTATTTCTCTAGAACTTATGACACTTACTTCAAGGTAAGTTATAATAACCCCACTTTTAACTGTTCGAGCGGTACTGAACAGGTAATAGTTTATGTTAAAGATATATCAGGAAATATTGACTCTTGTATTGCTACGGTTACTGTATTGGATACATTGAACCCAACGGTTCAAGTTCAAAACATTACTGTTTACCTAGACACAAATGGTGCAGCAACCATTACAACTTCTGATATTGACAATGGAACCTTTGACAACTGCTCTATTGATAGCTTGAGTTTAGACATTACAAACTTTGCTTGTGCTGATACAGGAAGTAACTCGGTAACATTAACAGCTGTGGATGTAAATGGCAACAGTGCTAGTTCAACCGCTACGGTTACTGTATTGGATACATTGAACCCAACTGTTCAAGTTCAAAACATTACTGTTTACCTAGACACAAATGGTGCAGCAACCATTA
>JABAYK010000163.1:3490-3932 GCA_018609045.1 Flavobacteriales bacterium | reverse complement strand
AGTAACTCGGTAACATTAACAGCTGTGGATGTAAATGGCAACAGTGCTAGTTCAAACGCTACGGTTACTGTATTGGATACATTTAATGTGACATTTACATCCCAATCTTTAGTCACTGCAACTACAAACGAGGATAATTCAATGACAATATGTGTTTCTATTTCAGGGAGCCATATTTCCAATATTGAAAATACTCTAGTATATGGATTAGATTCTACAAATTCGGTACTTGGGTTGAATGATGCAGATAGCTGTATAACATTTATTCCAGCCACAAATTATTTTGGCATAGACACTTTTTATGTGATTTCATGCGCTACTCCAATAGCCGGTTGTGATACAAATACCCTATGCGATACTTCTATGGTTATAGTTAATATTCTTCCTGTGAATGACAAACCTGTTGTTCAAGACTCTGTAAATGATGTTACCAATGAAGATA
>JABAYK010000163.1:0-3390 GCA_018609045.1 Flavobacteriales bacterium | reverse complement strand
TTCCGGGAACTGACATTGATATGGATCCTCTGGATGTAACGAGTGCTTTTGGAGGACCAATGAATGGAACATTAACAGGATTGAATGATGGTGATACATGTTTTACTTACACGCCTGATCCTAACTTTAATGGATTTGACACTGTTTCGGTTGTGGTTTGTGATACCGCAGGAGCTTGTGATACAAGTTTTGTAATCATAAATGTATTGCCGGTGAATGATAAACCGGTTGCAACCGTAGATACAATTTATACTGTAACTGATTTAGAAACGGATGTTGAAGTTTGTATAAGTGCCACGGATATTGACTTAAACTTATTAGACGTTTCAAATTTGGTAACGGCTCCAAATAATGGTACAGTTTCAAACCTCGGATCAGGAGACACTTGTATTACTTACACACCAAATGCCGGATTTATTGGAAATGATACTTTGATTGTAGAAGTTTGCGATAATGGCTCCCCAACTTTATGTGACACGGTTGTTATTATTGTTGAGGTTAAATCTGTTCCACTTACCGCAAATGATGACGAAATAATCAGTGAAGATGGAGAAATTGAAATAGATGCTCTTTCCAATGATTTTGATCCTAATAATGGTGACCTAGTTGTTACCATTTTAACTCAACCACTTTTTGGTGTTGCCACCCTGTTAAATAATAATTTGATTTCATATCTTCCGGAGATAGATTTCTGTGGGGAGGATGAAATAGTTTATGTGGTATGCAACCAATATGGAGAATGTGATACAGCAACTATAATTGTAATAGTAACTCCTATAGATTCTGATTTTGATGGCATTCCTGATTATGTTGAAACTCGAGAATCTGACTTTGATGGTGACGGTGAGTTAGATTATCTTTCTCTTGATAGTGATGGAGATGGAATACCAGATTCGGAGGAGGCTAGTGATGGAGTAATTGATCCATGTAATGTTGTTCTATTAGACTGTAATAATGATGGAACTCCTGATTATTTAGACCCAACAAATTGTCAAGTAATTACACCTCCAGAAGGGTTTTCTCCAAACAATGATGGCAACAATGACTTTTTTGTAATCGAAGATTTAGATGAGTATCCAAACAATCATGTAGTTATTCTAAATAGATGGGGTAATAAAGTTTTTGAAGCTTCACCATACAAAAATGATTGGGATGGAACTAGCCAATTTGGTGTTCGGCTTGGAGGTAATATACTTCCTGAAGGAACTTACTTCTACATTCTTAAACTAGAGAAAGAGTCTCAGCCAATTAAAGGCTTTATTTATCTAAAACGTTAATTTATTAGAAATGATTAAGAAATTAATATTAAGTTTTTTTATGATGGGATTTGTTGTTGCACTTTTTGGTCAGCAACAGACATTATATACCCATTACATGTTTAATACTTCAACCTTTAACCCCGCATATGCTGGTACTAGAGATGCTATTTCTGCAACTATGACGCACAGGTCGCAATGGGTCGGTTTTAGTGGTGCTCCTGTTACACAGTCATTAATTGTTCATTCTCCTCTTGTAAAAGGTTTAGGCGCCGGATTTTCACTTGTAAACGATAAAATTGGACCTTTAAACTTTACTTCACTAAATGTTGATCTTGCCTATAGGTTAAAACTAACCCGTAAATCAAGGTTGTCATTTGGCTTAAAAAGTGCTGTAAATATTTCTTCTGCCGATTTTAGCTCTTTAGAATTAAACGATCAGGTGCAAGACCCCACTTTCCAAGAAAGCATTCAAGGTGATGTTTCTCCAAATTTTGGAGCAGGTATTTATTATTACAACGAAACATTTTATGTGGGTTTATCAACTCCTTACTTATTAAAAAACAAAAAAGCAACAACCTTGTCAACCGATGTAGCGCAAAGTCAGCAACATTATTATTTGATGGGAGGTGCAATTTTACCAATCAATAGATATGTAAAATTTAGACCTTCTGTTTTCATAAAAACAACCAAAGGTGCTCCTACTCAATTTGACTTAACAGGCTTTTTTGTTTTCTATGATAAAATTTGGGCAGGAACCATGTTTAGATCTGGAGATGCCATTGGGCTGCTTGCAGGTTATAACATCAATGATGATATACAAATAGGATATTCTTTTGATTGGTCTTATCAAATTTTGGGAAGAAACTCAGGAAGCCATGAATTAATGGTTAGGTATGAATTTAATGTTAAACCAAGAAAAAGGGTTTTATCACCTAGATTTTTTTAAAGATTAGCTATGTTTAGAATAATAATTATCACCATTGTTTGCGCTATAGTATTTGATTTCTCTGCCATTTCACAAAATAAAAATGAGAAAAAGGCAGAAAGAGCATATGAAAATTTCTTATATAAAAGGGCTATTTCTTTGTTTGAAAAAGTAGAAGAACCAACACCTGAAGCAATAAGACACCTTGCAGATTGTTACATAAAAGTGCAACAATATGAAAGTCTTGAAGGTATTTACCAAACCCTTATTTCAACTGAATCATATAATGCAGAAGATTTGTGGAATTATGCTGAAGCTGTTAAGTATAATCAGAAATACGAAAAATATGATACCATAATTAACTTGTATTTCGATAAGTATGAAAACTCAGAAAGAACAAAACAGTTAAAATCAGAATCAGCTAGTTTTAATAAAATTTTAAATAGCGAACCAAGATTTAGTATTTACTCAAGTAATGCAAATACTGCTGAGCAAGAATTTAGCTTAAATTATTACGGAGACAGCGTAATCTTTATTGGCACTGGCTCAAACCAAAGCTTATCAAGAGAGGTTTGGAGTGTTAATCAAAAGCCATTTTTAGATTTATTTGTAGGTGTTCCTTCTGACTCGGGAAAAATTATTAATATACAATCATTTGACTCCAAAATAGAATCAAATTATCATTACGGTCCTGTTTCTTTTAATAATGATTTTACAAACTTGATTTTTACTAGAAATGATGCAGATGCATCTAAAGATGGAGTTATTAGGTTGCAGCTATACTTTTCAGAGTTTTTAGGCAAAGAATGGTCTAAAGAAGTACCTCTTAAAATTAACTCACCTGATTACTCAGTAGGCCATCCTGCAATCGACAGTAAAAATAAAAGGTTGTATTTTGCTTCAGATATGCCTGGTAGTTATGGTGGTACTGATATTTATTATTGTAACTATTCCGAAAATTGGGAGCTTTCAACTCCAATAAATTTAGGTCCCAAAATAAACACTCCATCTAATGAGCTTTTTCCATATTACCATCAAAATGGGTATTTATTATTTTCTTCAAATGGGCATTTAAGCCTTGGTGGGTTAGATAATTATCTTGCTAGATTTGATCCTTTAAACCAACAAATTTTATTTGTTCAAAACCTAGGAAAGCCTATCAATTCAAATTATGACGATTTTTCATTGGTAATGGATAAGGAAATG
>JABAYK010000141.1 GCA_018609045.1 Flavobacteriales bacterium | reverse complement strand
TTATAAAAAAGCCTCCCAATTTTGGGAGGCTTAATAAAATCTAACACTATTGAACTCTTGAAGTAAATATAGGTTGTAACCTATCAAATTCGGCTTTTATTTTGGTCCCTAACTCAGGTTGACTGTAAATATCATTGGTTAACTGACTTAGCCTGTATAATACACTTATACTTTGCTGAGCCTCATTTTTTACAGGATTAAAGTAAGTATCTGGCAAATCAAAGTAATAACTACATTCTTGTGAGTACATTGTAAACAATACTTCTACTATGGCATTTGCTTTTTCAAACTCACCCATTTTATAATATGCCTCAACAGTAGGTAAAATAAAGAAGTTGTATGGTATGTTTTCATTAGGCATTAACTCAATGCTCTTGTCTAATACTTCAACAGCTTTGTCTTTTTTACCTTCTCTGTATAAAGATTCGGCAAGTCTGGCAAAATTGTTTCGCAAATTCATACACATTCTTCGGTTATTTTCATCCATATAAACAGTAGGGTCTTCCATACCACCATACTGATATTTGGTCATTAAGTTTTCGTACATAATATCAGTATTAACATAGCCTGTTTGTCCATCTGGAGAGCGAACCTTAAACGGAACAAGCCTATAAGCAAGACCTTCTAATTGAAAATATTGCTCTAAACCAATATAAGCTGAATTGCCTGTGGTAATGGCAAAATAGATTGGTCTATCCCAATTAAAATTGGCAAGAATGTCCATGATCATCATATCCTTTTTAAGGATGTAATTCTTTTTGTAAGACCATGTAATTTCGTCAACAACATTGTTCTTCATTTCTTCAGGTACAGTGCCATCAGCAAGAACTTTTGCTTTATCCACTTTAAGACTAAACTTGCTAGTAGGGAAATAATTTAGGGTATTGTTTCCGCCAAAAGGTCTTGCATTATTTTCATCAGAAATAAAATCAATTACTTTTTTAACATCTACAAAAGCCTCTTTTTTATTCATATCTACAACAGGTAAATAATCACGAGTACCTTGCCTGTATTGTTTTGGTGTTAAGCTAAAAGGTGCTCTTTCAGAGTCGTAGGCTTTTCTGTCCATTTGCTCAATGTACCAATCTGTATTTAAAAGACTTAAGTTAATTACACGAACATCGGTTCTGTAGCCTTCTACTTCTTGAACATACCAAAGTGGGAATGTATCATTATCTCCATTGGTAAACAATATTGAGTTTGGTTTACAAGAATCTAAATAGGCTCTAGCAAAATCTCTAGCAGTATACCTATCAGATCTATCATGGTCGTTCCATCCTTCTTTTGCCATTAAACCAGGAACTGCAATAAAGCAAATTAAAGTAGTAGCAGCTGCTGCAACTTTTGGGTTTAGTTTCAAGTTTTCTGTTATGGTTTCAAATAAGCCATAAACTCCTAGCCCTATCCAAATGGCAAAGGCATAAAAAGAGCCTGCGTAAGCATAATCTCTTTCTCTTGGCTGAAAAGGGTATTGGTTTAGGTAAACAATAATGGCTAAACCAGTAAATAGGTACAGCATCATTACAATGGAGAAATCTTTTTTGTCTTTTTTGAATTGAAACCAAAGGCCTACTAATCCTAAAATAAGAGGTAAAAAGAAAAATTTATTTCTTGCAGGGTTATTTGCCATGTGGTCAGGTAGCTTGTCATCTCCTTGCTCTCCCAACCTCATATTATCAATAAATGTTATTCCGCTAATCCAGTTTCCATCAGTAAAATTACCATGGCCCTGAATATCGTTTTGTTTACCGACAAAATTCCAAAATAAATATCTGAAATACATAAAGTTAACTTGATGGCTAAAGAAAAATTTCAAGTTCTCCCCAAAAGTTGGTTTGTTGATGGTTTGGCCATTGTATCTAATTGGTTTTCCTTTAAAGTCGCTCCAGTTTTTGTAGGCATTTACATGCCTATTGTCTGAGCTCCACATTCTAGGGAAAACAGTTTTAAATTCAGAAGCATAATTTGGAACTGAATTTTTTCTGTCGTCAGAGATGTAATATTTTCCTTTTTCAAAATCTGGCGTGTAAACAGGGTCTCCATCGCTGTAAGGGTCGCTTGCATCTAAAGGCGAATTAAAATAATGACCATAGGCAATTGGCTGAGAACCATATTGCTCACGATTTAAATAAGATAAAAGGTTAAAAACGTTTTCAGGGTTGTTTTCATCCATTGGAGGGTTTGCCAACGATCTAATTGTAATCATAGCATAAGATGAATAACCAATTAAAATCATGGTAATACAAAGAAGCACAGTATTGGCTAAAGCTTTTTGATTTTTTGCGGTGTAATACAAGCCATACCCCAAAGCTGCTGATAATAAAATGATGTAGAAAATTACACCACTTTGAAAAGGCATTCCAAAAGAGTTTACAAATAACAACTCAAACCAAGAGGCAATTTTTACTACTCCAGGAATTATTCCTTTTTGAACAAAGCCTAAAATAAAAACAGAAAGCACTGAAGTAATAGCTACACCTTTTGGAGTAACCTTATAATTTTTGAAATAATAAACAAATGTTAAAGCCGGTATGGCAAGTAAGTTCAACAAATGGACTCCAACTGAAAGGCCCATCATGTAAGCAATAAATACAATCCATTTAACAGATCCTGCTTTATCTGAGTTTTCTTCCCATTTTAAAATGGCCCAAAAAACAATGGCTGTAAAGAGTGATGACATAGCGTAAACCTCTGCTTCAACTGCCGAAAACCAAAATGTATCCGAAAATGTATAAGCTAAACCACCTACAAAACCACTACCTAAAACTCCTATTTGGCGACCTAAAGAAAATTCTTCGTTGTTACTTTCAGAAAATTTTCTTCCGAAGTAGGTAATGGTCCAAAATAAAAACATGATGGTAAATGCCGAACTTAAAGCAGAAATCATGTTGATGTAATACGCAACATTCATTGGGTCTGCAAACATTGAAAACAGCCTTCCAATCATTAAGAATAATGGTGCGCCAGGAGGGTGACCAACTTCTAATTTATATGATGTGGCAATAAACTCACCACAATCCCAAAAGCTTGATGTGGGTTCCATTGTGGAGATGTAAACAAAGGCAGAAATGAAGAAGACTAACCATCCGCCAATTATGTTGAGTTTTTTGTAATCCATGTATATTATTTTATTGAGTTTGCGAATTTAACTAAACAAGACATTTTAACAATTTGATTTTTTAATGAAATGTTATTGTACGTTTCTAAAATTTATATTTTTGCAGCGCAATTGACCGATGGTGTAACTGGCAACACATCTGGTTTTGGTCCAGAAGAGTCTAGGTTCGAGCCCTAGTCGGTCAACATTTAATCCCTGAACTACAGTAGTTTGGGGATTTTTTTTGCAATTTAGTGAGCTGTACACCAAACCTTATTTTGGGTTCAATTAAGAAATGTTAAAAAAACTTTTCGAGCGCCGTAATTAGAATTGCAATCAAAAAAGTTCCAACAACTTTAGAATCGCTGTATTTTTTTGAAGTAATAAATATTAGTTGAAGAATTCCTAATCCTACAAGAACAAAATATGTTGTGGAGCTATCAGTAAATAAAAAACCAAGTAAATGTCCAACCAAAAAGGTAATTCCAAGAATAAATTTTGCCGGTTTTAAGCCAATTAACACAGGCAAGGTTTTTATGCCAGCTTTTTTATCTCCTTCGAAATCTTTAATATCAATAACATTTAAGGCAAAAGTTCCGCCAATTATTATGAACCAAATTATTTCGTTAGGAATATTACTTGTGTTGTTGCCAACATAAATATTGCCGAGTAAAAAAAGCAATAATATGTTTACGGCAATTGGGAGTTTAGAGAGAATAGGAATTCGCTTTAACCTCAATGGTTCTGCCGAATAAATGAAATAGTTGAGAGAAAAAATGGTGATAAATTGCCAAATTACAACATCAGCATACAAAGAAAAAACCATGCTGATTGCCAAAACCCACCACGAAATAGTTTTGTAAAAACTAGTATTAAAGTTCTGAAGCAATGGCCTAGATGGGTTCGAAACAGCATCAATTTTTAAATCTTCCAAATTATTAATCATTACAGCATACTTCCATGAAAAGGCAATGGCAATTAGCGTGAAAACTCCTTGGTAAATTATTGAAGCTTTTATTATTCCCCCATTGGTTAAACCATAAACCAACCCAAAAAGGAAAATTAATTCGTAAAAACCGAGTCTAAGCCATCTAAAATCTTTTATCAGAATTAAGGTCTCTTTTTTAAAGTTTGAGTAAAAAATTAATAAACCTGAAATTAAAGTAAGCAATAAATAGTATGGCACCAATTGAGGACTGTATGGCGAAAGACCTAAAAAGTTTTTTAAAACGTATGGGGTAGAGCAGAAAAAATAAATAAGGGTGTACAAGGCCAAGAAGCCAAGAAAGGCTTTAATTAGATTCTCTGTTTTCACCCAAATGTAAATGGCTAACCCAATTAGTACAAAAAGAACTTCAATGCGGTAGCCGATGGATGGCCCTAGTTTTTCGCCAATATGGTTGCCAAAAAACAAGAAATATTGGCTAAAGAAATTACCATGCAACTCTGGAGATAAATAACCCAATACTTGGTGAAAATCCGCAAACTGATGAACGCCAAAATCAATAATTGGGCAAATAATAATTATTGGCATAAAGGTTAAAACCACCTTGGCAATAGTTTCTGTTTTTTCTTTCACAAAAACTTTTAAAAGAATTATTATCCATCCTACCAAGGCCAAATAGTAGGTAGAGTAGTGCATGTGAGCATACCAATCTGATAATTTAATTTCTCGGTAGGTAATAACTTCTAAAAAGTTTCTTACTACTATAGAAAAGAAGAAAACAAAAAGAAAGTAAAAAAATGGTGAATTTTTAGATTCAATTTTCGAAATGATTGAATGAGGTAGAGCAAGAATTTTACTCATCTCTTAAAAATTCAAATGTCTCTTTTCCAGCCCTTAAACCAGATTGTACTGCTGCATTTATTCCCAATGGAAAACCATAAATATCTAAATAATCGCCAGCCAAAAACACACGTTTGCTAGGGTGAAAAATAATTCTTTCCCATCTTTCGTAATAATCTGGGTCAACCACAACTGCTGCCGATTTCCAAAAAGAAAAATCTGTTTTCACAACCAATTCTTTTGAGAAACTTTTTCCAAAAGTACTTTCCATTACCTCTAAGGCTGTTTTATCTAATTTATCCTGATTAAACTTTTCGATAAATTTAGATTTATCGTGAGAAAAGTGAATGTAAAATACATTGAGATTTGGATTGTCAGTAGTACCTCTCAAGATATATGAAGATTGCAACTCAGGCGTGGTAAGGTAATTAAAAGGCTTTATTTTATCTCCCTTTAAAACCATAACATAAACCGCATGAGGATTAAATTTTACTTTCTCAAGCATAGTGTTTACCTCAGGCTTAAGATCTTCAATAATTTTTGTGGTAATGGGAGCAGGTGTTGTAACTACAACAGATTTTGAAGTTACTGTAAATTTTTTATTGTTTTCTAGGTATTCAATTTGAACATAGGTTCCATAATCTTTAATTCGAGTTACTTCGGCATTTAAAACCACCTTGGCATTTAGCCTACTTCTATACTCATAGGCTAAGGCACTATTGCCATTGTTGTAATGGTCTGTTGTCCATTTTTTAAAAGCATCACGTTGGCGTTTTGGGTTATATTCTCTAATATCTCCAGATTGAACCACGTTAAAAAAGCCATTCATCATTTGAATTTTCCAAGTAGGAAAACGGGAAAAGTCAATTCCGTTTTTTCCATCAAACTCTTGAATAGATTCAATGTCTTCAACCGAAAACCCACCTTTAAACATACATTCAAGCGGGTTGGCGCAGCGAATTATTTTTCCATTTAACAACATTCCCAAAGAATCATTTCCAGGACTTAAACTACCGGGGTCATATTCGAAAGGTAAAAGCTGACTTGGGTACGCAGAATAAGCACCCATTTCATATGTAATGTCTTCATAGGTTTTTGAATGTACCCTGCCTCCGACACGCCCATTTTTTTCAAGTACCAACCCATTATAATTATTTAGGTTACAGGCGGCAGAAAGACCGCTCATGCCTGCGCCCACAACAACATAATCATAATCGAATTTTACTTGCGCTTTTGCGGAAAAAAGAAATAGAAAAATAGGGATAAGAAGTGTGAATCTTTTCATGTTAATATGATAGTTTTTCAAGTTTTTGTTCAACATCAATTCTTGAGGAATTAATTTTTAATACGTTTTGGTAAAACCTAATAGCGTTTGAAGTATCACCCATTTGCAAAAGTAAGTCTCCCATTTTTTCATGAGCTTCTATTTCTCTTGGATTTTTTTCTAAAACTTTTACGTAGTAAGTAAATGCTTCTTCAAATTTGTTTTGTTGGTGGAGAACCCTTGCCATGCCAAAGTTTCCTTCAGTATTTGT
Source organism: Flavobacteriales bacterium (assembly GCA_018609045.1). Classification (GTDB taxonomy): domain Bacteria; phylum Bacteroidota; class Bacteroidia; order Flavobacteriales_G; family Salibacteraceae; genus JAAZVO01. The sequence goes on along the minus strand of JABAYK010000141.1, from coordinate 2,741 downwards.
TGGATTTAAATCAATCGATTTTTTAAAATACATTAATGCGCTATCAGGTTTTTGAAGCTCTTCATAAATCATTCCTAAATTATTGTAAGCATAATAATTTGCAAACCTTTTGCTTAATCCTTGTTTGAGGAAATATTTTGCTTTTTCAGGGTCAGCTAAAAACGAAAAATAAATAGTGCCCAAGTTGTTGTAAACGGTAAAGTTTGAAGAGTCAACTTTCAATGATTTTTTGTAGTAAAATGCTGAGGCTTCAAACATTTTGTTTGCATCCTCTAGATTATTTTCTGTTAATTTTTCTTGTGCCTGTCCAAAAAGTAAATCGGCATAAATCATATTGGCTCTTTCAGAGTTTTCTAAATATTTAACATCAGCGTTATATAAGGTGCTTTTATTTTGCCAATCTGCATTTCTTGAAATTGTTTTAAAACTGTAAAGTACTAAAGCCGAAATACCTATGAAGGATGCTAATCCCTTGAGGAATTTATTCTCTAAAGAAAATAACTTGTAAAGACCAATTGAAATTAAACCACAAAAGCCAAAAGAAGCCACATACATTAGCCTATCTCCAATAATACCAGGTACTTCAAATAGTAAATTTGAAAAAAACAACATTCCAACCAGTAAAAAGAATACAAATAGAAAAGCCGATTTTGTATGTTTTATAAAAAATAAAATTAAAGTTAAGCCCAAAGCAAAAACAACGAAGAAGGCAAGGTTTAAATTAAAATCTTCAGGTATTGGAATGGTATTGTAACCATAGTAAAAAAGCAACTTTTCTGGGTAAAAAAGCATACTTAGGTATTTTACAAAAACTTCACCTGATAATTTAAATGAAGCCCAAGAATTTTCTGTGTAGGTTAGAGGAGTTTGGTTTTTAGATAACTTTAGAATCGTAGAGTCTAATAATTCGTTTGGTAAATAATACGAAATGTAGAACACACTTGTTGACACAAATAAGACTAATAAAACAATTCCAATGCTTTTAAAAGAATAATTAATCGAATTTACCAATTGAGTTTGGTTAACGTTTAAAAAGTTAAAGCTGTATTTTAAAAATATTATCGAGACAAGGAAAATATAGCCTATTTGTCCATATGGCTCAAAGTGAAACATCAAACTGAAGATTAACACTACGTATAAAAACCACTCATATCCACTTTTTAGGTATTTTTTTCTTTTGGTAACTTGCTGAAATGGAATGTAAAGAACAAAAATTATTAGCAATATTATATGCATTAAAACCTCAATGAGACTTGGAACTTTGATAAAAAGAAATAGGAAAAGAAAAAAGTAAAGAAGTCCTACAATGTAGTAAGAGGATGAGTTTAAAGCAACATTCCCAAACTTGGGTGTTGGAAAATAAATTTGAGGAATAATAAATAGCTTTCTATTTCTAAGCATATGAAAAAGTAAAATCAATATTCCAAATCCTAGAAATATTACGCCAGACTCTTTACTTAAAATAGATGCTGAAATACTTAAAAATGAGATAATTAAATTAAATTTATTTTGTGTTTTTGTGAATTTGTAGATAAAGAAAATTGTTGTAAAACCAAATAAAAAACTTAAAATCTCTTCCCTGTTTTTTAGGCTATTTACCACTTCTGTATGCAATGGGTGACTTAAAAATAACATTGTTCCAAAGAGCCAAAGCCATTTAGGATAAGCGGAAAAATTTTTTACTAAAAAATTGAAAATTAATACCCCTGTTAAACCATATAGCAGAACATTTATTAGGTGGCTTATTTTTGGATCTAAACCAAAAAAAGAATATTCAATAGCAAATGTTACTTTGGTAATGGGTCGGTATCCATAAGATTGGTCTTCAGAAGTAAAATACCTGCTTGTAAAAATATCGGGTATTGCTTTTATGCCTTGCTGAACTTGTTGGTTTAGTATAACGTATTCATCATCGAAATTATAACCATGGTTAATGGTGTTGCCGTAAATCACAAAAACAAATAGCGCAATTATACAGGCATAAATTAATTCTGTTTTTGTTGAAGTTTTCATTATCTAAAAATAGATAGCCGAAAATAACTTGTTAATTTTACTTTTAGGCTTTTAAAACCTTATTTAAATTGATATCTGTAGTAATTCCAGTTTTTAATGAGCAAGACAATTTGCAACCTCTTGTAGAAGAGGTGATTAACAATATCGGGGTACACAACTACGAGATAATAATTGTTAATGATGGAAGCACAGATTTTACCTCAATTCAAGTAGACGAGCTAATTAAGGCCAATAAAGCCATAAAATCTATCGAGTTTACAAGAAACTTTGGTCACCAAACAGCTTTATCTGCAGGAATTGACTTTGCCCAAGGTGACGCAATTATCACCATGGATTCAGACTTTCAGGATCCACCAGAATTATTGCCTAAAATGATTGAAGCATGGCAAAATGGAAAAAAAGTTGTTTTTACTAGAAGAAACACTAGAAAGGATAATATTTTCAAAAGAGCAACAGCGTCAGTTTATTATTGGTTTTTATATCAATTTTCTGATATAAAAATAAAGGGTCATGTAGGGGATTACAGATTAATTGACAAATCCATTGTAAAGTATTTAAGAGATACCAAAGAAAGGTCTGGATATTTGCGAGGACTAATTAGTTGGATGGGCCACCCATATAAGATATTGGAATTTGATAGGCCAAAAAGGAAGTCTGGCAAAACGAAATTTAGTTTCCTAAAAATGTCGAGGTTGGCTATGGATGGAATTTTAAACTTTTCTCTTTTT
>JABAYK010000091.1 GCA_018609045.1 Flavobacteriales bacterium | reverse complement strand
GCTTCTTTTTGGGTTAATCCTAAGCCAACTCCTAACCTTACTTCATCAGTAGTATTTGGAGGTGATGCATGAATGGTTTTGTTGTTAAAAAATACGGCTTCACCAGCTTTCATTTCCAGCAATTGCAAGTAAGGAAAAATAGTAAACATATGCTCATACAAAGGAGAAGGTGCTTGTGGCGATGGAGAAGGCCTTAAATGATCAAAAAACTTATGACTTCCTTTAAAAACACCAATGCAGCCATTATCCATATTTACATCTTGCAATGGAATCCAACATGTTACAGATGTATGTTGAGATTCGTCATCAACAAAAGTCCAATCTTGATGCGGTGGAACTACGCCTTTTGGATTTGATTCTTTGATAACAAAACTTGCTGTAAACAACTGAAAATCTACCAAATAATCTTTTACAAATGGAAGGGCAATTCCAGAAATTTTATCAACCATTTGAGCTACTAAAGCTTTGTCTTTTTGGTCCATTCCAACATGAAAACCATAGCCCATTTCGTCTTTAATTCCAACTTCTTTGTAATAGTTTTTTAGTTCTTCAATAGCTTCTTGGTTTAAAGCAGGCAGCACAACATATCCATCATCTTCAAACTTTTTTTGATGCTCTGGGTTTGAAAACAAAGGCTTCAAATTGTTTATTTGGGTTTCGGGTTGTAAAGCTGTTTTTACTTCTTCTTCTGTCATAATTTTTTCTTCAAATTTTTCTTCTGAAATAAATTCACCTATGGTAGGTTCATTGGCCACTTCAGGATAGCGAATAAACATATCTGAGGGCATTTTATATTTTTTTATGCTACCGTTGCTACGATAATACATAAACAAAGGTTCGTTTTTTGGAATTAATCCAATTGCTAAAGCGATACGGGTTTTATCACTCAAATTTGCTGGCGACGAATGCACCAACCTGTGGTTAAAAATAAATGCATCTCCAGCTTTTAAATACTGAATTTGCATCTTTGAATCAATTAAAGCATTGTGATTTTGATACGCAAATGGAACTGAAGGAGCCCTTAAAAAATTAAACTTTTGGTGACTTTGGGGAATACATTGTATGGCTCCGTTTTGATTGGTTAAATCATCTAACGGAATCCAAATAGTTGTGCTGTTGGCTTGGGTTTCATCAACCACGGTCCAATCTTGGTGGGGCGGCATTACACTTTCTTCACCAGGTTGTTTGTACAAAAAAGCAGAGCCTAAATATTGGTAATTTTCAAAGTGCTTTTCAAGGTAACTTTCTACCAAAGTTTTTACTTTTTGGTCGAGCTCTTTTTTTAAGTTTAAATCAGTATGATAGGAAGTTGAATAGAAAGCATGGGTCTTATCCACTTCAAAATCATTAGCCAATTTATTTAAAGCAAAAACAGTTTCACCTTCTAAAAAAAAGGAAACTACAAATCCGTTTTGGTTGAACTTATTTTGGGTTTCTAAATCCTTAAAAATTGCTTTCATACACCTAGTAAGCTCTTTTTAAATTTTTGAAAAAATCCTTTTTTAACTTCATCAAACCTTGGTTTTTGCAAAGCATCTACGAATTCGTTTTCAGAAATTGCTTTTTCTTGAAATGGAACTACGTTAACCACTTTTTCGTTCTCAGGTAATTTCCATGGATTAAACTTCATGTAAAACTCATGGTCAACTTCTAAAACTTCAATTTTATCTTTTGCCTTTGCGGGATTTAAATGGTAATGAATTGATGGAAACTCATCTGGAATTAAGATTAACTGAATGGTGAGTCTTAACCCGTCTGTTTGGTTTGGTGCAGAATAATGAACAATGCTGTCATCTAAAATCACACAATCGCCAGCTTTCGTTTCTAAAGGAACCAAATGATTTTTGATAATTTCATTTTTAATCCCTTCCAATTCCCAAGGCACCATTGGGCCTCTAAATTCGCCAAACCTTTTATGGCTTTTTGGTACAACTTGAAGTGTTCCGTTATTTACATTGCTATCTACCAAAGGCACCCAAATGGAAACTGTGGAGCATTTTTTTTCATCGGCGAAAGCCCAATTTTGATGAAGAGGAACTTCTCCTTTTTGTTCTTTTTTACGAATAAAATTGGCAATAATAGGTTTGTAGTTTTCTAAAATTTGACTGTAAATTGGTTTAAAAACGGCATTGATGGCTTTAAAAGTTTCTTTTTTGTATTCGATGTTTTTATCGATAAAAGTAAAATCATAGGTAACTTCATAATCTGGGTTTCCTAAAAACTCTCCGGGCATGTTTATTCCTCCACTGGTTTTTACCAATTCAAAAAAGGTGTTTTTTAATTCTTCTACCTGAGTTTGATTTAAGAAAGGAAGCCTTACATAGCCGTTTTGCTGAAACTCTTTCTCTAAATCTATATCAATAAAAACGTTTCTCATGATTATAAAAAATCTACAATTTTATCTTCGGTTTTCTTCATGTAAATTAAGCCAATTAAAAACAAAACAAGCCCAATTGAAATGCCTAAAAAATAATTAATTGACGGAGTTTCTCCTCCCATCAATGCCCATCTAAAATACTCTGCATAAGCCGCCATTGGATTAAACCACATGGCTTTTTGCATAATTTCTGGTAAAATACTTACTGGGAAAAATATTGGGGTAAACCATATTCCGAAATTTACCAAATAAGGTACAATGTGGTAAGCATCTCTAAATTTAAAAGTAGCTGCTGCCACTATTAAAGCCAAACCCAAAGCGGTTGTTGCTATGCCGAAAGTAATAAGTGGAATTAGCAACAAACCAACACTTAAGCCCTCACCATAAATAAAAATTAGTATTAAACAAATCCCAAAAGCCATAGCAAACTCCACCAAGCCAATTAAAGATTTAGAAAGAATAAATAGCACTTTGGGGAAATTGAACTTTTGAATTAAGTCGGCAGACTCGCGCAAGCCTGTGCTTCCATTTGAGAAAATATAGGAGAAATAATTCCAAACTGTAATTCCGGTAAATGCATAAACAGGATAACTCATGGTTAAGCTGTTAAACTGTATGATGTAATTGAAAAATAGACTAAAAATGGCTAACCCTGTAAGTGGTTGAATTAAAGACCACAAAACACCTAAAACTGTTTGGGCGTACTTAATTTTTAATCCCCTTTGGGTAAAGGTGATGATTAAAAATCTTTTTTGATAAACCTTTTGCAAATACTCTCCAAAACTATCGGGCTCTGAAGAAATTTTTATGATAGGTTTAGCTTTCATTTGCTGCAAATTTAACGTTGAAAGCAGCACAAATAATGATAAATGTTTGTGTTGGTTAAATTTGAAAAATTAATGGGAAATCCTGTCAAAAATATTATCCAAATTTTTAGACCAAAAGATTGGTATAGCTCAAAAGCTACAGGGCTAGCGGGCTTACTTTTTTTGTTTGCTTTAAAATTTGAATTAAAGTTTGATGTTTTTGTTGAAATACTGCTTCCTGCATTTTGCACTTTGGTTGGTTTGGCAGCAATGGGTTATTTAATTAACGATTTATCTGACCAAAAAACAGATGCTTTAGCAGGTAAAAGCAACTTTTTTAACCGAAGTGGACCTGGGAAAAAGTTTTCCGCTTTTTTCTTGGCTTTTCTTTTTGCCTTTGCGCCCTGGTTTTTCTTGCCATTTAATGAGATTGTTGGAGGCTTTCTCGTAGCTGAAATGTTGCTGTTTTCCATTTACAGCTTTAAACCAATTAGGTTAAAAGATAAACCTGCTTTTGGCATAACCACAGATGCTCTTTATGCTCATGTTGTGCCTGCATTATTTGCAGGATACACTTTTTGGCTATGCAGTGAAGTTGAATTCCCTGTTTGGTTTTTTATAAGTTTAGGGGTTTGGCAGTTTTTAGCCGGAATTAGAAATATTATTCAGCATCATATCCTCGATAGAAAAGGAGATAAAGCATCAGGAAGCTATAATGTTTTTAATACCAATGGAAGCGCAACTATTCAATTGGTTTCAAAGCAAATTTTGCCTTTTGAGATTCTATTTTTTATAGTTTTTATTTCATCCTTAAGAACTGTAAGTGTTGCTTTTATTCTGTTGTTTATTGCTTTTTTAATTGGAAGCTCTTTTACTTGGCGAAATGCTCTAGTGTGGAAAATTAGAACCAAATTAAACGCAGGTTTATTCTCGCCTGCCTTTTTTTACGAGCACAGATTAGGTTTAATAGCAGGAATAATTTTATCTATTAACGATTATCGTTACTTGCTTGCTTTGTTGGTTTACATTCTTGTTTTTCAGGTAGATTTTAAATCGATTATTGCAAACACCAAAGTGCTATTATACAAGGTGCTGGTGATTCCCCTATACCGCATCGTAATTCAGCCTTGGTATAAATATGTGGTTACACCCTACCATCATATGGTTTTAAAAAATGCTTATTACTACGGCCATAAGTTTAAAATTTGGCTTGGTTTAAAACCAAAAGAAAAGTAAAGTTCCACTATTAGTTTCTTCTATAAAACTAAGTTTGCAAAAACACACAATTGTTGGAAAACCCACCTATACAAAGTTTATGGATTGGCGGAAAGCTAAGCTTGATGGAGCAACTTACCATTAACTCATTTATTAATAATGGGCATGAGTTTCATTTGTATGTGTATGATGAAATTGAAACCCCAATAAATCACTTGGTAAAAATTAAAGATGCCAACGAGATTTTAGACCGAAAACACATTTTTTCATACAAAAATTACAATCAGTTTGGGCATGGGAAAGGCAGTGTTTCTGGATTTTCAGATATTTTTAGGTACAAGCTTTTGTATGAAAAAGGAGGTTGGTGGGTAGACATGGATGTTACTTGTATTAAACCCTTAAAAACAAAAGGAGAGTATTACTTTAGAAAACATCATGAATTGTTGGCTGTTGGCAATGTAATGAAAGCTCCAGCCAAAAATCAATTGATGTTAGATTGTTTTAATGAAGCTTTAGCGGAAGTAGACGAGCACAATACAGATTGGCATAAACCTATCAATATTTTAAACGAAAACATCAAAAAGCATCAACTTGAAGAATTTGTTGGCGACGGCATCAGTAATCGTGATTGGTGGTTAGAAATAATTGATTTTTTGTATGCCAAAAAAAGAATCCCAAAAAACTGGGTTTTTATTCATTGGACCAATGAAAATTTTAGGGCATTTGGCATGAACAAAAACAACTTCAAAATAAATTCTACTTACGGTAAATTATTAAAAAAACACAAAGTGATAAAAAAGAACTTTTCTTTTAAAGAGAGGCTTTTAAACAGTTTAAAATATAACCTTTTTCACAAATTAATGAAGGGTTATTACAAGCCTTATTGATTAAATTCTTTGGCTAATAGCTTATCAATATCTTCTATAGGAGTAAATTCTATTCCTTGAATTAATTCTACGATTCTAACATTTAAAACCCTCCAAAATATTCCAAATTTATATTCGGGGTTTTGGGAGATAAAAACAAATAATTTCTGAAGTGATTCTGTAATTTGGGTTTTGTCTTTCTTGAAATTACTATCTATATTAAATGTGTTTATTACAACTTCTTGTAAAAAGTTAAAAACTGTTTGAAAGCTATGAATTTCAACCATTCTTTTTACTTGAATCATAGCATCCTCAGTTAGTTTTTCATATTCATCTGAAGCACTATGAAAGTAAACTAATCTTTGGATATTTAGATAAGCATTGAAAAACGAAATTATATTTTCATCTATTAAAATAGGTTGATTAATTTTTTCAATTTTATCTATAAGCTCAATATTATTTTTAGCTATTTCAGATAAACTTGAAACAAAATTTAGCATGTGCTCAAAAGCCTGTTTGTTTTGAAAGACAAAGGGAGAGTTAGGTTTTTCTAAATAGGCTTTATAGAGATTTTTAGCTTTTTCTAAGTCGCTATAATCAAGAGACATAAGGCTTAACCTATAAGGTCTATCAACAGTGTTAAAATAAATTCTAGCATAATTTCTATTGCAGAAATCCACTATCTCGGGTATTTCTAAAAAGTTTAAGGTTATTGGGCAGACAGCCAATGAAATAGGCCTTTTATTTTGGGCTGAGTAACTCAAAAAGTACTGGATATTATCCATTACTTTATCAAAATTTGCATTTTGCCTAATTTGCTCATAGGTATCCCTTTTTACCGAATCAATTGACAAAATAATTCGCACATTTAATTCTTCTAAAACTTGCTTTACTTTTTTAGTTAAAACTGTCGCATTAGTGGTAATAGAAATTTTTAAATTTGGGTTCAATTCTTTAATTTTATCCCAAATTTTATAGTAAAGTGGTGTTAAAAAGGGTTCTCCCCCTAAAAATTTTGCTTCTTGTAAATACGGAATGTATTTGGCAACATCTTCTACAAACTGATCATTATAAGGGCTAATAATTGGCCTTAAATTTTCTCTATTCTTTCTTATGAGTGATGAAAACTTACCATCACACATAACACATTCTAAATTACAGATATTGTCAATCTCAAATTCAAAACATTTGGGATAAGTTGCACTTTTAAAACCTAATTTTTGTTTTATTTTATGCTTTAATGTTTCTTCATCAGTATAGTCATCAAAACCTTTTAAACGTGAGTTTTCGAAATTGAAACTATTTATTTGGTTGGCACAAAGCCCACATCCATGGTTAAAATCTTGCTCTTTTATGTAATTGCGTAATTCTTGAGCCTTTTCACCAAACCACATTTGTTTAATGGTTTGTTCGGGGAACTTGCCCAAAACATGCTTTCTATTGTAGCAACACGCTGTTGCATTGCCTCCTTGCTCAAAATTAATGTTAGAGAATGGTGCATGGCAAATAATACTTGCATTATTTGTTTTACGTACTTTTTGGTATTCGGCTAACGCCTCGGGCTTGAGTTCAAACATTAGAGTGCAAATTTGGGATTAATTTTTGGTAAACCTCATCAATATTTTCGAAATAGGTTTCTAATTCTAAATTAAAGTCACTGTTGGTAGTTATTATCAGTTGATTGTAATTTTCTTGAATTTTATAAATCGCCTCCTTGCATTCCTCCAACGAATTTTGATTCATAATAAAATTGAGTTTGCTATCGGTTGACATTCCTTTTCCCGAAAAAGAAATAACTGGAATATTTGAATTTAAGGCTTCTTGTTGCACCAAAGAACTTCCTTCCCAAAAAGAGGGAATTATCATACAATTTATCGTTCCATAAAAATCTTGCATGTTGATTTGGTATCCTAAAAATTTAAGGTTTTTCAAACCATGATCTTTTATAAAGTCAATTAACTTCTTCTCCTCTGGCCCTGAGCCTGCCATCAAAAAGTGAAAATCATTTTTGTCTTTTAATTTCAAAGCTAGTTCTGCAAAAAACTTCCAATTTTTTCTTGGCTCAATGCGCCCGCAAAAGCCAACCACAAAAGGCAGTGTTTCCTTTCGAGATAAAAACTGGTTAAACCCAATATTATTAATTACCGATGTGTTTTTTATTGGTATTCGCAAACTAATTAGTTCTTGCTGAACATCATTTGAAACTGCAATAAAATGGGTGCTTTTACTGAAATTTTTGTAACACCACCTTAATAGCGAACCCGTAAAGTCAGCTTTATGAATTTCGCCATGTTCATGAATAACAATTTGGTTTTTAAGTCCAAATAATATTTTAATTAGCGTGAAATGATAAACCGTGTTTATTAAATGAAGATGAAAAATTGCTGTTGGGTTGGTATTAATTATTGACTTTAACCAAAACACACGCTGAATAGAAAACTTGGTTTTTGAAGGATACACATCAATTCTATTATCATTATTTGGTTGATGTGAAAGTTGCCTTAAAGCAAAAGCATTTGCGTTAGGATAATGGTTTAAAAAAGCCTTAACCATTACTTGAGCTCCACCTGCGCCAACATTATCTATTATATGAATAATTTTCATGCGGTTAACGCTTTTAGATGCTTTTCGTAAAGTAAATTTATTTTATCCCAATTGAAATTCTCTCTTACAAATTGAATTTGCTTTTGTGCAGGAAAAATAGTTTCTGTTTTCCATATTTTATAAACTTTTTGCAAGGCTCTTGAAAATTCATCTGCGTTTTTAAAATCTATTAAAAAGCTGTTTTCTTGATTTAAAATAAGGGAAGTTCCACTTACAGGAGTAGAAATAATGGGCAAACCAGTTGCTGCAGCTTCTAACATTGCCATGCTCATCCCTTCGTTTAACGAAGTTGAAACATAAACCGAGGAACTAGCCAACTCTTCTAGAACTTCATGTTGCGAAGTTTTACCCATTAATAAAATTTGATATTGAAGGCCAGCGGCTTCCAATGCTTTTTGTAAGTGTTTTCTTACAGGACCATCTCCAAATATTTTTAGAATCCCTTCTCCACCATTGTCTAAAAAATTTGAAAATCCTTTTATGAGGGTTGCTGGGTCTTTTTGTTTTACAATTCTTCCGACAAAAATTACTTTGAATTGTTCTTTGTTTTCTTTTTTAGTTAAAACCTCGCTAGAAAATCCATTAGGTACAATGGCAACCTTTTGAGCGGCTTTTGCATGAAATGATTTTAGGTTTTCGAACATCATTGGGGTTTGTAAAAAAACTTTTTCGGTTTGGTTTAAAACCTTTTTAATTTTTTGATAACCCATTAAATAGAGTGGCCAAAGTCGTTTTGCATGGACCCAAGGAATATCATGTCCATGTGAAATAACCACAAATTTTAAATTGAATTTTTTCTTTAAATAAAGGGCGACCTCACCACCTGGAAGTACAAAATTTGCAAAACACAAATCAAATTTTTGAGACTTCACATAAGTGTTACAATACTTTTTGGTTTTTAAAACCCAATCGAGCATTTCTATGGGATTCGACTTAAAATCAGTTTTTCTATTAACCTTAAGTCTAATAACTGTTAAGTTTTGAGCAGGTTGTGAAACCTCAGGTGTATCTTGAAATTTTGAGGTTAGTACATGAATTTCATGACCTAATTCTGCCAAACCTTCGGCAATATGCTTGCTAATTACGCCCCCTCCTCCACCAATTGGCGGGTATTCGTAATTCAACATCAAAATTTTCATTCGATGTTGATTTTGCTTTTTATTACGTATTGGGGTTTATCTCTGCCTCTATCGTAAATTTTATTAATGTATTCTGCCAAAATCCAAATTAAAATAAAGAAAAATCCCTGCATAATTATTGTTGCTACAGATATCCATTTATATAGCGGGTAATACTCATCATTTACTATGGTATCAAACAAAATGTATCCAAGAAAAAATAACCCAATTGGAATAACAA
>JABAYK010000085.1 GCA_018609045.1 Flavobacteriales bacterium | reverse complement strand
CTTTGGTAAGTGATTCTTCAAAACTCTCTTTGTATTTGTAGTTATCTCTGTTGTACCCCATTCTCTTTAGGGTTACCAAATACTTCTTCGTCTGAATGGATTTCCTATTCTGAATTTGGAGTTGTTCTAAAATAGGTCGTAACTCTCCTTCAATCTCTTTGTCTTAATTGGAAAGTTTATAGAATTACTTATTTGCTTCGCAATATATTTTAAAAAGATTCCCAAAACTTCACTCTTTTATTCAATCAGGATAATTTGTTTAGGTAAAACAAAGAGAAAATTTTAAATAAGAAAAAATAGAACCTCATGCCAAACTCATAACCATCCGATATATGTTTTTCACAGTAGAGTAATTTATCCAAAAGAATTTTTAGATTTGTTGATATAACCCCAAAACACAGTAAAATGAAAAAACTGAATTATTTATTAGTGGCCATGTTATTTGTTGCTTTAACTGCTTGTGGTGGCCAATCTGCCGAAGAAAAAGCTGAAGCCCAAGAAGAAACACAAGAAGAAGTTAACGACATGATGGACCAAATGGAAACTGAAATGACTGAGGAGCCTGCTGCAGAAGAAGCCTCTGAAGAAAGTGATGAGTCTATGGAGGGCGATAAAATGGAAGAGCCTGCCGCTGAGGAGGTGTCTATGCCTGCAAAAGAAGAAGTTGCTCCAGCTACAGAAAAATAAGGAACAACAACTGAGTCAGTTGCCCCTAAAAAACCAGCTAATGGTAAAGCAGCAACCGGAATGACTTCTGACGAGAAAAACTAAAGTATTAACAACTTATTTAACCCCTCTTAACTTTGTTTTGAGGGGTTTTTTATTTTACAACTTTTTGATTAATAAATGCCCCCCAAAAAAACAATCTACCAGAATTTTTTTTAAATTACTTAAACCAACTCGAGTACATCAAGTAATTGTTGGCTATGCGTTTTACTTCGCCCTCAAAAAGTTCTGGGGTAAGTTCTTTTACCTTTTTGGCTGGCACACCAGCATAAACACTTCCACTTTTAATGTGCGTATTTTCTAAAACTACTGCACCGGCTGCAATCAAGCAATTTTCTTCAACAACACAGCCATCCATAACAATGGCACCCATGCCAACCAAAACATTATCGTGTATGGTGCAACCATGTAGCATAGCATTATGGCCAACCGAAACATTATTGCCTAAAGTAGTGGACGCTTTTTGGTAAGTACAGTGAATAACAGCACCATCCTGAATATTTACCTTGTTGCCCATTTTTATGCTATTTACATCTCCACGTATTACCGCATTAAACCAAACGCTGCAATCGTCACCCATGGTTACATCTCCAACAACAGTGGCATTTTCGGCAAAGTAGCAGTTTTCGCCATGTTTAGGTGTTTTTCCGTTTACCGATTTTATGAGAGCCATAATTTTCTTTTTTCCAAAGAAAAGCAATTCGAAATTCAACAATCAAAACCTTGTCAAACTTTTTTCCTTTCGGATGGTTTACAAGGCTAACTTTGCAAAAAATATTTCACCATGAGCGAGAAAAAAATTCCAGTAGCAGTTTACAGCGAAAGCACTCCAAATCCTGCTACCATGAAGTTTGTAGCTAACCACATGTTTTTAAAAGATGGCGGAACCATTGAGTTTACCTCGCCAGACCAAACCGAAGATGCGCCTTTGGCTGCTAGGTTATTTACATTTCCATTTGTAACTGGTGTTTTCTTTGCTAAAAACTTTATTACCATTACCAAAAACGATGCGGTTGAGTGGATAGAAATCACCAACGAAATGCGTGAATATTTAATCAACTATTTAACTGCTGGTTATCCTGTTTTTAACAAGAAGCCCCAAACCCAAGCAGGAAGTGGCGAAACCGAAATGGCAAGCAATATTCCTCCTGTACCTCAAAATCAACAAGAAGAACGTATTACCGAAATTTTACAAGAATATATTCGCCCTGCCGTAGAAAGCGATGGTGGCGCAATAGATTTCAAAAAGTTTGAAGAAGGCAAACTAACCGTAACCTTAAGAGGTGCTTGCAGCGGTTGCCCAAGTTCAACCATTACTTTAAAAAATGGCATTGAGCAGCTTTTTAAAAGAATGATGCCCGAGGTTAAGGAGGTGTTGGCTGAGGAGCTGTAAAACCAACCCTTTCTCTTACTCTGCCCAATACTTCTCTTGCAACTTTACGAGCTTTTGCAGCACCTTGCAACAAGTGAGTTTCAATCACGTGCTTATTTTCCATCAATTCAAAATACTTGGCTCTGGTTTCGGCAAAGTGAGAGAGAATTTTCTCAAGTAAAGCTGTTTTGGCATGACCATAACCATAATTTCCTCCCAAGTAGTTTTGGCGCATGGCTTCTATCTCCGCTTCTGTAGCCAATAGTTTATATAGCGCAAACACATTGCAAGTATTTGGATTTTTGGGCTCTTCCAAAGGAGTACTGTCTGTAATGATAGACATAACCTCTTTTTTCAACTTTTTATCAGGCTGAAATATATTGATGGTATTGTTTTTAGACTTACTCATTTTGGTTCCATCAATTCCCGGCACCAACATGGTATCTTTCTGAATTTTTGCTTCGGCAGGAATTAATGTTTCTCCCATTAGATGGTTAAACTTGTTGGCAACATCTCTTGTAATTTCGAGGTGTTGCAATTGGTCTTTTCCAACAGGAACAAATTCTGCATCGTACAACAAAATATCTGCAGCCATTAACATTGGGTAGGTAAACAAGCCCGCGTTTACATCTTGTAACCTGTCAGACTTATCTTTAAAAGAATGGGCAAGCGTTAACCTTTGGTAAGAAAAAAAACAGCTTAAATACCAACTTAATTCTGCCGTTTCGGGCACATCACTTTGACGATAAAAAACCGTTTTTTCGGTGTTTAATCCACAAGCCAACCAAACCGCGGCAACACTATAATTATTTTCTCTAACCACACTGCCATCTTTAATTTGCGTTAAAGCATGCATGTCTGCGATAAATAGAAAAGACTCATTTTTAGGATCTTCGGACATTTTAATTGCGGGCATTATGGCGCCTAATAAATTTCCTAAATGTGGTGTGCCTGTAGATTGAACTCCTGTGAGGATTCTTGCCATTTGTTTTTTTTTACAAAAGTATAGTAAACAAAACACCCGCTAAGAAGCGTAGTTTTAATTTTGTTCATCTTTACTGAGGAATGAAGTATTTTTTTCGAGCCGTTTACACCCTGTATAAAATCTACCTGATACTATTGTTCTTGGTATCTATGATTCCTTTTTACCCTTTGTTTTTAGTGTTTATCAAGCTCAGAAAATTTAAAACTGTTTTGGCTTTAGAAAAACTTTGGACCAGAATTTTTCTTCCTTTGGCGGGGATTTTCTTTAATATAGAGCAGCCTCATAAGTTCCCAAATGCTCCCATGATTATTTGCCCTAACCACAGCTCTTACTTCGATATTTTTGCTTCGCTTAGGGTAATGCCTGGTTATTATGCCTTTTTGGGGAAGGCTGAGTTAAAACATTGGCCAATTTTTAATATATTCTTTAACAGCGGCATGAATATTTTGGTGAATAGAGAAGACAAAATGGGAGCTGCTCAAGCCTTTAAAAAGTCTTTGAAAGCAATTGCTGAAGGCCAAAGTTTAATCATTTTTCCTGAAGCAGGAATTCCTTCAAATGCACCTAAATTAATGGCCTTTAAAGATGGCGCTTTTGCTTTGGCGATAAAAAAGCAAATACCAATTCAGCCCGTTACGTTTTTAGATAATTATAAAATATTGAAAACAGGTGGTTTTTTTAAATCTAGGGCTTTGCCAGGAAGGTGCAAAGTTATTTTTCATAAACCAATAGAAACAAAAGGATTAACCCAAGCCGATTTAGTAAGTTTGCGCCAACAAGTTTTTGGTATTATTCAGAAACCACTGCTTTAACATGAAAATTGATCAAAAATTAATTAGCCAATTAGCCAAGTTATCTAAACTTGAGTTTACAAAAGAGGAGCTTCCTAAAATTGAAGAAGACTTAACCAAAATGTTAGCTTTTGTAGAAAAGTTAAATGAGGTTGATACCAATAATGTAGAGCCTTTAATATACATGACTGCAGGCTCTCAGAAGCCAAGAGAAGATGTGGCTGAAACCAGAATTACCCAAAAAGAAGCACTTAAAAACGGCCCCCAAAAAGACTCTGATTACTTCAGAGTTCCTAAATTCTTAAACAAGAAAGATTAATAAATTTCGTAAGTACCCAATTGAATATTGTGGTCTGAAAACGGAGTATTTATGTTTTTGTACTTAACGCATTTGATATATTCATTGTGCATTTGAATATCGATACGATAAGGTAACAAAAGGTTAGCTAACGTGCTTCCATACCCCAAATGCAAATAATCAAAACTATCTTTTAGGCCTTTAGATAATACTTTGTATGTGTGTAAATATGGAGGACTATTTAAATCGCCAAGCATAATTACTGCGTTTTTTACCTCAAAGTTTTCTCTTATAATATCTGCTTGCTCTTGCTGCTCGGAAATAATATTAATAAGGTGATTGATAGATTTATCTTCTTCTTCATCTAAATTAAAAGAGCTTAAATGAAAATTATAAAGGGTTAATTTTTTGTTTTTGGGTGTGGTAAGTTCATATTTTAACCCCCCGTTCATTTGGCTTACAGGCAGAAATAACTCTGTTGAGGAGTTAATTTTTAGCTTAGAAAAAATGGCTAATCCATAAATATTATTTGGATGACGAGAAAATGAATAATAGGGCATCTTGAGAGCAGCCGCCATTTTATAACCAATTTCATCTTTGTTTGTCCAGTTTTCTTTAATGCCTATTTCTTGCAAACAAATAACATCTGATTTGTATTTTAAAAGCTCATCAGATAAGGTTTCGATGTTATCGTTTACATAACTCAATTGAGCAGCATTTAGACTAAGGACCTTTATTTTATACTCGGGGTTTTTAAGAAAGCTCTCAGTAAAATCAATACCGGCTAAACCAATTACAGCTTCCCACGTAAAAAACATACAAATGCCAAACCATGCGGTAAGGTCAAACCTAGTTTTTATTGCAAAAAACAAGGCAGATAAAAAAGAGAAGAGAAAAATAAATGGACCTGCTAACGCAACCACTTGAAGAGATGGGTATGAAACCCAATCGTGGTCTGCAAAATAGCAGATAACAGCCAAAGCTAAGGTTAGGAAAAAATAAAGATATCTTATTACTGTTAACACAATTGAAAGCCTAACAAATGTAGGCTTTCAATTGAAAATACATGATACTTAGCAATATTCTTCGAATGCTGCTGAAAGGTTTTCAGCAATCATATCAGCCGATCTTCCTTCAATATGATGGCGCTCAACAAAATGAACCAATTTACCATCTTTAAATAAAGCTACACATGGCGAAGATGGAGGATAAGGCAAGAAGTGTTTTCTTGCTTGGTTGGTTGCTTCAGTATCAAAACCAGCAAAAACTGTAGTTAAATGGTCTGGTTTTTTACTTTGGGCAATAGCAAGTTTTACACCTGGTCTAGCTGTTCCTGCTGCGCAACCACAAACAGAGTTTACCATCACTAAGGTGGTTCCTTCTCTGCTAATTGCTTCATCTACTTTATCTGGGGTTAAAAGCTCTTCAAAGCCAACTTCTACAAGTTCGCCTTTCATTGGAGCTACTAATTCTTCTGGATACATAATTTATATTTAGTTTATTGCAAATTTATAATCATTCTAAATAACAGCGAGATTAAATTTTGGTTCGTTTGTTTTGGAAAAACTGAGTTAAAATTTTGCCACAATCATCGCTTAGAACGCCAGATTTCATTTCGGTTTTGGTGTGTAAAATATCATCGCTTAGCAAAGTAAAACCTCTTTTAGCGTCAAACGCACCAAAAATTAGCCGCTTGGGTCTTGCCCAAAAAATTGCTCCGGCGCACATCAAACAAGGCTCAAGTGTTACATAAATATCGCAATCCACAAGGTATTTGCTACCAATAAAATTTGCTGCAGCTGTTATGGCTTGCATTTCGGCATGAGCAGTTACATCTGTTAAATGTTCGGTATAATTGTGAGCTCTGGCTATAATTCTGTTTTTGTGAACTACAATTGCTCCTACCGGAACCTCATCTTGATCATAAGCTTTTTGGGCCTCTACCAAGGCTTGTTTCATAAAATGCTCGTCAGAGAGTACAGAAAGTGTCATGTGCCAAAAGTAATGGCTAAACTGGAGAAATGAATTTATCTTCTATTAAATCGAAACCATTCATTTTTAAAAATATTTGCACCAAGCAAACCACATCGTTTTGGCAATATTCTGCAATTCTTTCTAGCCCTTTGTCTTCCCAATAAACCCTGCCAACATCTGCTCCACTAATATCTACTTTTGGTGATGGAATATCAAAAATTGCTGCTAATAGATCTAAGGAAGTATATCCCTTGAAATCTCCAAAACGCCACATTTGCATAGTATCGAGGTGTTGAACTTCCCAAGGTTTTTTACCTCCTAAATCTAAAATTGAGGGTATTTTTAATCCGTTAACAAGCATTCTTCTGCACAAGTAAGGAAAATCGAATTCTTTGGCATTATGGCCACAAAGCAAATGTTGGTTTGAATTGTAATGGTTTTCTAAAAGTTTAGAAAATCTTTTTAAAAGATCAACTTCATCATCACCAAAATAAGATTTTAGTCTTAAATGATTTTTGCCATTTTGGTAATGAATTAAGCCAACGCTTATGCAAACAATCTTGCCAAACTCGGCATAAATTCCGGCTCTGGAATATAAATTTTCAGGGGTGTCTTCTTCTGATTTAGACAAAAAACTTGCTTTGTGGTTCCACAATAATTTTAACCGTTCAGGCTGCTTATTGTAATTTGAATACTGCGGAAC
The DNA here is from genome assembly GCA_018609045.1 of Flavobacteriales bacterium. Lineage (GTDB taxonomy): Bacteria > Bacteroidota > Bacteroidia > Flavobacteriales_G > Salibacteraceae > JAAZVO01. Next base: position 2,422 of record JABAYK010000085.1, on the reverse strand, counting down.
GGTCTCAATGTCTAGAAATAATATTTTAGATAAATCCATGGCTAGTTAATAATTAAGGTTTAAAAAATTTGCATATTAGTAAACAGAAATTTAACAGTTTTTAATTTAATCTTGTAAAAATCCTAAATTCTATGAATATTATTGCGCACTTCTACAAAGCTATTTTATTTTTCATTTTTCTAATTATAATAGCTCCTTTAAGTTCTAATTCTCAAGATTATTCAAAAACTTCAAGGGAAGAATTTAATGAATTTATCATGAATCACCCCTTTATGGTAAGGGAAAAACTGACCAAAGAAGAGATAAAGAAAATTCCAAAACGTGATCGGCCTGATTTAGCATGGGAACAAGATTTTTTAACAACTTTAGACCCATCTACAGGCAAACCAGAAAAATCTAGGCTATTTCCAACATTAGATGTTATTGACCAAATGCAAAGTGCTTTAACACCTGCTGTACCGGGTAGTTCTACAACCTCAGCTTGGGCAGAAAGAGGCCCAAATAATGTTGCAGGTAGAACAAGGGCTTTGGTTTGGGATCCAAATGATGTCACAGGAAAAAAAGTATGGGCCGGCGGAGTTACAGGTGGACTTTGGTACAATAATGATATAACAAGCGCATCTTCACAATGGCAGAGTGTAAATGATTTTTGGGACAACATAGCAATTACTTGTATTGCCTTTGACCCAAATAACTCTCAAATAATGTATGTAGGAACTGGCGAAGGTTTTGGCGCTAGTGCTTCAAGAGGTGCAGGTATTTGGAAAAGTACAAATGCAGGTTCAACTTGGGCAAGACTAGCCTCAACCACAAATTTTTATTACGTAAATGATCTTGTTGTTAGAAATGAAAGTAACACTTCTGTTGTTTATGCAGCTGTTGACGGCAATTTTTACAATGGGGCATGGCATGGTGCTGCAGATGCTGGGTTACAAAGGTCAACCAATGGCGGTACTTCTTGGACCCAAGTTCTTCCAAACATTCCAAGTGAAACTAAAAACTTTGTGGCTTCAGATATTGAAATTGGAGCAAATAGCAGAATTTGGATTGGTACAAGGAGAACTCCATATGGAGCTACCGATAGAGGAGGAGGTTATATTTTGTACTCTGATAATGGAACTACCTGGACTACAGCTTACTCTGCCACCGTTTCAAATGGCGATGGAAGAGTTGAATTAGCTTGTGCTCCAAGTAATGCAAATTATGTTTACGCCTTAATAGAGAATCAAAACCAAGTTCATGAAATTAAAAAAACAACAAATGGAGGCTCTTCTTGGACTTCACTTTCAGAACCTAATGATGATGATTTAGGTATTCCTTCAACAGACTTTTCAAGAGGCCAAGCTTGGTACGATTTAATTGCCGCAGTTGACCCAAATGACCCAAACAAAGTGATTGTAGGCGCCATTAACGCTCATATGAGTACAAACGGCGGAACTAGCTGGAGCCAGATTTCAAAATGGAGTAACAACCCAAATATGGGCACTCAGCCTTATAGTTATATTCACGCAGATCACCACAATATTGTGTTCAAACCAGGTAGCTCAACCGAAGTAATTTTTGGAACTGATGGAGGCGTTTCTTGGACAAATAACCTTGCCAATGCTGCTACTTCAGCAGTTTTTCAAGACAGAAATAATGGCTACAATGTAACCCAATTTTATGCCGGAGGCTTAAATCCATTGGCAGGCAACAATATTATGGTTGCGGGCGCTCAAGACAATGGAACACAGAGGTATTCATCTACTGGGGTAAATAGCACCTCAGAAATATCTGGAGGAGATGGTGCATATTGCTTTATTGACCAAACTAATGGCATTGGAGTTGTAACCTCTTATGTTTACAACAACTATTATTATCATAACAATTCGGGTGCAAACTATGTAAGAAAAATTATAGATAATAGTGATGCTGGGATGTTTATTAATCCAGCTGATTTAGATGATTTAAATAATATTCTTTACACTTCATTAAGAGCAGGAGAGATTTATAAATTATCAAATTATAACCTTTCTTCTTATAGTTTAGATTCTATTTCGATAACAGGTTTAGGTGGAATGCCAACTGCTATTAAAGTTTCACCTTTTAGCAGCTCAGTTAATGTTTATGTTGGAGATGTTTCAGGAAACTTGGTAAAAATTAACAATGCCAATGGCTCCAACCCAACATTTACAAACCTTACAGCAACCGCTTTTCCAAATGGAACAATTTCGTCTATAGAGTTTGGAACTTCTGAAAGTGAAATTATTGTAACCTTCAAAAACTATGGAGTAACTTCTGTTTATTACTCTTCAAATGGAGGTACAACTTGGGCAAGTAAAGAAGGAAATTTACCAGATATGCCTGTTCGTTGGGCTTTAATAAACCCTAACAATACAGATGAAGTTATTCTAGCGACAGAAGTTGGTGTTTGGGCAACAAC
>JABAYK010000024.1 GCA_018609045.1 Flavobacteriales bacterium | reverse complement strand
GAAAAAGGAAATAAAATAGTAATTGAATACAAAACATCGCCCAATGCAGCTGCACTTCAATGGTTAACGCCTGAGCAAACTGCAGACAAAAATCATCCGTTTTTATTTACCCAATCTCAAGCCATTTTGGCGAGAACTTGGTTGCCTTGTCAAGATAGTCCTGCAATTAGATTTTCGTACAATGCCAAAGTAAAAACGCCAAAAGGTTTAATGGCTGTAATGAGCGCCACAAACCCAACCGAGGTAAATGAAGATGGGTTTTATCAATTTGAAATGAAACAACCTATTCCTGCCTATTTAATGGCTTTGGCGGTAGGAAATTTTGAATATGCTAAAATTGGAAATCAAACTGGGGTTTATGCCGAACCATCAGTAATTAAAAGCGCCGAATATGAATTTGCTGATATGCAAAAAATGGTTGACGCAGCTTCAAACCTTTACGGTGCTTATGACTGGGAACAGTTTGATGTAATTATTTTGCCTCCCTCTTTTCCTTTTGGAGGAATGGAAAACCCTAGAATTACATTTGCTACTCCAACAATTATTGCTGGCGACAGATCTTTAACTGCATTAATAGCGCATGAATTAGCCCACAGCTGGTCGGGTAATTTGGTAACCAACTCAAATTGGAATGACTTCTGGCTAAACGAAGGTTTTACCGTTTATTTTGAAAGAAGAATTATTGAAGCCCTTTACGGAAAAGAATATGCCGAAATGTTGGCTTTACTTGGTTACCAAGATTTAGAAGCAACCTTGGCAGAACTTAAAGAAACTCCAGAAGACACCAGACTTAAGCTAGATCTTGATAATCGTGATCCAGACGATGGCATGACAGACATTGCCTACGAAAAGGGTTACTCACTATTAAGGTTGATGGAAAACACTTTTGGCAGAGAAGATTTTGATGCTTTCTTGAAGAATTATTTCCAAGAAAACAAATTTAAAAGTATAACTACCGAAGGTTTTATCGAAAAGTTAAACGCTGCTTTTGGAAACCATGTTGACTACGAAAAAATTAATTTAAACCAATGGGTTTACCAAGAAGGTTTACCTGATAATTGCCCGGTTCCTCAATCAACAAAATTCGAGAATGTTGAAATTGCCATTGCTAATTTTATGAAAGGCTCTGACCCAAAAACCTTAGGAACAGAAAATTATTCATCGCACGAATGGTTGCACTTTATTAGACATCTTCCTTCCGATATTAACCTTAACCAATTATCATCTTTAGATAATAGCTTCAACTTTACCAATTCAGGAAATTCAGAAATACTTGCCGCTTGGTTTATTCATACTATTAAAGCAGATTACCAACCGGCAAAAAATGTATTAGATAGCTTTTTGGTTAATGTTGGAAGAAGAAAATTTTTAACCCCAACTTACAAGGCTATTTTAAATACAGAAAACGGACAAGAAGTAGCCAAATCTATTTACCAAAAAGCACGTAAAAATTACCATGCAGTTTCAATTGCAACCTTAGACAAACTGTTAAATTATTAAATTGACATGAGTAAAATCAGGATAGCGCTTTCGGCATTAAACCAAACGCCCATAAACTGGAAGGAAAACATTGCAAACATTACAAATGCCCTTAACGAAGGCAAACAAAAAAATGCTGAGCTAATTGTTTTACCAGAGTTGGCTTTAACAGGATATGGATGCCAAGATTTATTTTTAAGCGATTGGTTATATGAAAAAGCCGAAAAGCATACTGAGTCTCTTATTTCTCAAAACCCCGATTCTACTTTTGCCATTGGAATTCCTGTAAAAATAGAAGACCAAAATTTTAATGGTGTTTTGGTGGTTCAAAAAAGTAAAATTTTAGGAATTACCTTTAAACAACATTTGGCCAATGACGGCTTGCATTACGAGCACAGGTGGTTTACTCCTTGGAAAAAAAATGAAGTAAAAACCATTAAATATGCTAATCAAACAATAAATGTTGGCGATATAGTTTACAATATCAACGGAACCAAAATTGGCATTGAAATTTGCAGAGATGCTTGGAAAGGCGAAGAACGAACTGCTCACAACTTAATAGAAAAAGGAGCTGAAATAATAATAAACCCAAGTGCTAGCCACTTTGCCTTTGGCAAAACTATGGTTAGAGAAGAGTTGGGTTTATCGCTAACCAAAAAATACAACAACTGCTTTTTGCAGGTAAACCTTTTGGGCAATGAATCTGGCAGAGCAATTTACGATGGAGATATTCAGTTTCACCAAAACGGAAAATTAAAATACAAAGCAGAGAGATTATCCTTAAAATTGGTTGATACACATGTTATTGATGTAGATACCGAAAACGCAGACAACTCTACAGAATATTTACCTACAGATTGGTTTTTCAAAAACGAAGAATTTACATTGGCTGCCACAGTGGGCCTTTTCGACTATATAAGAAAAGTAAAATCTAAAGGCTTTATTCTTTCTTTAAGTGGCGGGGCAGATTCGGCTCTTTGCGCTGTTTTAGTGGCCCACATGGTTAGGAGATTGCTAAGGCATTATACGGTAACCGAAATTTCTCACCTTTTCGATTTTAAAGCACCTACTGACGAAAAAAATTGGCCTCTTTTCAAAAAACGTGAATTTGTAATGCAAAATTTACTTGTTTGCGTTTACCAATCGGCAAAAAACTCAAGCGACGAAACTTATGAAGCTGCAAGGCACTTGGCAAAAAGCATTAGTTGCGAGTTTTTTCATTGGTCTGTTGACGATGAAATTACCGCATTTATCAATAAAACAGAATTTGTTTTAGGCCGAAAATTAAGTTGGGATACCGATGATTTGGCCTTGCAAAATATACAGGCAAGAATGCGTGCACCCGGAATTTGGATGTTGGCCAATATTACCGGAAAATTGTTACTTACCACCTCAAACAGAAGCGAAGCAAGTGTAGGTTATGCTACTATGGACGGAGATTCTGCGGGCAGCCTTGCTCCTATTGCAGGAGTAGACAAGCATTTTGTAAGAAGATATTTGCTTTGGGCTGAAGAAGAATTAAGCTACGAAGGCTTATCAAAAATTAACAACCAAACTCCCACTGCAGAGCTTAGGCCAAATGAAAAAAATCAATCTGATGAAGATGATTTGATGCCCTACTTTATCCTCAATAAAATTGAGCAAAAAGCTATTGGCGAATGGAAAAGCCCTACGCAAGTTTTTGAAGAGTTAATTGAAGAAATTCCTTTTCCTCATGGAAAAATAAAAACTTACGTTGCTAAATTTTTCAGACTTTGGAGCTTAAACCAATGGAAAAGAGAAAGATATGCACCAAGTTTTCATTTCGACAATTATAATGTAGACCCAAAAACTTGGTGCAGATTTCCGATAATTTCGGGGAATTTTAAAGATGAAATTAACGAGATGATGAAAGATTAAACTTTACTCTTCTATTTTGATAGAGTTAATTTTATCTCCTTCTTTAATCATATCTATTACCTCAAGTCCTTCAACCACTTTTCCAAAACAAGTATGGTTTCTATCTAAATGAGATGTATTGTTTCTGCTGTGACAAATGAAAAATTGAGAACCTCCAGTGTTTCTTCCAGCATGAGCCATACTCAAAACACCTCTATCATGATGTTGGTTATCGCCATCTAATTCGCAATCAATTGAATAACCTGGTCCGCCAACACCTGTACCTTGTGGACATCCTCCTTGTATTACAAAATCAGGAATTACCCTATGAAAATTTAAACCATCGTAGAAGCCACTTTTGCTCAATTTCACAAAATTGGCAACTGTATTTGGGGCATCATTATCGTAAAACTCTACATGCATGTCTCCTTTCGCTGTAGAAATTATTGCTTTTGTCATTTCTAAATATTTATTGGAATAATAATTCTTGTTTTATCGAAGTCGCTATAAATGTTTAAACCATTTGCAGACTCATCCATATTGATAGTAAATTGCTCAACCGACTCAGGTAAAGTAGCGGTTTCAGCATGAATTTTGGCTACATCTAAGGCGTAATCAGGTTCTGAATAACCCCATTTACCAAGGTCTTTGCTAAACCTAACTTCAAAAGTTTCAGGGCCAGGTATAGCGTAAATTTTATACTTGCCTGCTTCTAAATCGGTAGCTCCAACTTTAAAGGCAGAATTTATTTCAATTTCGGTTGATTCGTTTGCACCAAATCTCCAATACTCTCCGAAAGGAACCAAAGCTTCTTGTTCTTTTGTACCAAAAATTAACCTTCCTCTTACCGAGGGTCTGCTATATAAAATAGTGGCAGTTACATTTTCATTTGAGAATTTTGCTTCATCCATAGGACTCAAAGTCTTGTTTCTTTCATTCAAATAAATAAAAGCAATACCAAATAATACTACCAAAACGCCTAAACCAATCCAAACTTTTTTCATGAAATAAATTTTGCCGAAATTAAACAACAATAAATAGATATGGTTGTGAAATCAAAATTTTAAAAAGTAGTTGGCCAAAATCAAATAAATGAAACTAAAGAATTTCTTAATTTCGTTAAAAGGTTTTTAAATGGATATCCATACTTCTAAAATTGAACTTGTGAAATTGATTCTAAATACTAACAATCAAACTTTGATTGACAAAGTATACTCAATTTTCAAATCTGAAGCAAAAAATCAAAAACCTGAATTTACTCATGATCAACTCGAAGAAATAAAGTTAGGGCTTGAGCAACTTGAAAAGGGCCAAGGAATATCTTTAAAAGATTATTTAAAAAAGGTTTCCTAAATTGGAAATCATTTTATCGCCTTTAGCAGAAAAAAAACTTAACCTTTTACTTGAATTTCTTGAAGAAGAATGGGGTAAATCCTCAAAAAAAGACTTTTTAGAAAAGCTTGAAAAAGAATTTGAATTAATTTCAAGTCATCCATACCGATGCAAAAAAACATTGACTTTTCCCAACTTATTTATTTGCATTATTACAAAACAAACTTCTGCCATTTACAAGATTAACGAATCAAAACTATTAATTGAAGTTGTTACAATTTTTGACAATCGACAGAATCCTAACAAATTAAAAACCGAAATTAAAAACCATTTTGGCTTATTCTAACTTGCCAAAATTGAAAGAAAACGCTTTTCAAATTATTTTTAGAACTGTACAAATAGTTACCAAACCTTATTATGATTTTCTTAATCTTTGAGCCATGAACTTTTTGAAAAACCAGTGGGAGAAATTCAAAGCCAAATCTATTTGGGGAAAATTTTCTGACCTTCTTTTTATAGCCTTTATCATTATTTTATTGAATAAGGATGGTCGTATTTTCTTTCAGCAAATGATTTTAAATACAGGGTTATTTGGAAATATTGAGCAGAATGAAAACACCCCTATTTCAGAGGCTAATTGGTATTGGAGCTTGATAGATGAAAATGGCAACAAAGTTCAATTGGCAGATTTTAAAGGCCAAAAAATATTCATCAATACATGGGCAACTTGGTGTCCGCCATGCAATGCCGAAATGCCTTACATAATTGAGTTGATGAAGCTTTCACCCAACACTACTTTTCTTTTTGTAACCAACGAAAATCCCGAAAAGGTAATTCCGCATTTACATAAAAAAGAATGGGATATCCCTGTATTTTATAACATTCAGCAACCTGTTGAGGAGTTGGCCTACCAATCTTTACCAACTACTTTTATTATTGATGAAAATGGCGTTTTGATTCATAAATCGGATGGTATGAAAAAATGGAATAACCAAAATGTGGTTGATTTGCTTAATTCTTGAGGTGTTACAGTTGCAATGACGAAACCTAAAAACTCCCCATCATTCCTGCGCAGGCAGGAATCTCATCTATTCAAAAAGCAGGTCTCAGTCTTAGCCCTAAAGGCTATTTTCAAAATACATCTCGATACATCAGCCTATGGCTGACACTCGATGTGACATTTGCTTTTACTCAATTAATTAGACTCATTTCTGTTCTGAGCCGTGAAACTCAATAAAACGTCATTGCGAACGAAGTGAAGCAATCTCGGAATGACGAAACCAAAAACCAATATCCCCAAATTAGTATAATCGAAAAATCAATAAAACTTAACTTCCTGCTTTTGCCAATTAATAAAAATAACCACCATCCAAACTAAATTAAAGCCTAAACCTATTAGTTGTAAAGTGGTTGCGTCTAACTCAGCATTTAATAAAATATTGGCTAAAAAATAAGCATTTGCGCCAAAGCCCAACAAAGGAAAAAGTAGCTTTTTATTTCCCATTTCGCCAAAAAATCCCAACACAGCCGAAAAGGCAAATAGGCCCATAAAAACTTCGTTGTTGGGCGTTTTAAATTGAAGTGCAGTTAGCCCAATAAACAATGCCGAGCCAATCATGTAAAATGTTCTCATTAAAACTGAGGCAATTGTGGTTTGTTATTTAAAATAACTTCAATTTTTTCTAAAACTTCTGAGGTAAGCAATACCTTGTGCTCTGTAGCTTTTAAATTTTCTTCAAGCTGATATGTTTTTGATGCGCCCAAAATCACTGTGCTTACATTTTCGTTTTTCAAACACCACGCTAAGGCCAACTGCGGAGTAGAAATACCCAATTCATTTGCAATATCTCCAAGTTTATTGGCCTTTTCAATGTTTTCTTCTATTACTGTTTTGTCTTTTAACCAAGATAGCTCTTCCCTATTCATTCTAAAATCTTCGCCCATGCCTTTGCTGTATTTTCCGGTTAAAAGCCCCGAAGCCAAAGGACTCCAAACAGTAGTTCCTAAACCTACGGTTTTGTAAATCTGGCTAAACTCCACTTCTACCTTATCGCGTACAAGCATATTGTATTGTGGTTGCTCCATGGTTGGGCCAATTAAATGGTTTTGCTTAGCAACCATGTGGGCTTCCATTATTTCCTGTGCACTCCACTCGCTTGTTCCCCAATACAAAATTTTACCTTGCTGAATAAGGTTATGCATGCTAAAAACAGTTTCTTCAATTGGCGTAGTTTTATCTGGCCTATGGCAAAAAAACAAGTCTAAATAATCAACTTTAAATCTTTGTAAGGCTTGCTCGCAAGCTTCAACAATATGTTTTCGGTTTAATCCTTTTTGGGTTGGTTTAGAATCTTTAAGACCCATTTTACCAAAATATACTTTGCTCGAAACAAGGTAAGAATCGCGGCTCCAATTCATTTTTTGTAAAATTTGCCCCATTACCTCTTCAGATTTTCCACCAGCGTATACCTCAGCATTGTCAAAAAAGTTAATGCCTGCATCGTAAGCCATTGCCATTAAGTTTTCTGAGGTATTGTCACCAATTTGATTTCCGAAGGTTATCCAACTTCCAAAAGAAAGTTCGCTAATGTGTAAACCTGATTTTCCGAGTCTTCTGTATTCCATTTTATTTTTTTTGCGAAGTTAATACCTCAATTTGGTAGATTTGTTCAAAATACATTTTAATGAAGAATATATACACCTTTTTAGCTTTTGTGATTTTTCCGATGTTTTTAATGGCCTCTCCGGGCGATACAACCAAAGTTTTGGTGCATGATAACGTGCATTGGACTTGGAATGGAGATAAATATCAAAAAGGAAATTTTCCGGATGGAAGTAAAACTTACGCCAAAATTTGGTTAAAATATACTTTGGGTTGCCCTAATACAGGATGTTCAGATTGGGATTATACCACGCAAATTAAACTACGAGATAAAATTAACGACTCTACTTATGTTAATTATGAGTTGGGCAGAATTATTACTCCTTACGGAGGATATTTAAACAAGAATTGGAAACACAATTTTTATTTTGATGTTACAGATTATGCTCCTTTGTTGGTAGATTCAGCAGAAATAAATGCACGATACGGCGGTTGGCAAGATGGTTTTACCATTTCTACTGAATTTATTTTTATTGAAGGTACGCCTGCAAGAGATGTTTTAGAAATAAACTCGTTGGCACACGGAAGTTTTAAATACGGTGCACCTAACGATGCAAACTCTTGCGAAAACAGAACTGCCCCACAGCCAATTAACATCAATGCAAATGCTACAAATTTCAAAATTAAAGCTACCCCAACCGGGCATGGTTTTAATGGCAATGGCTACGATCCGGGAAACCCAGATAACTGTTCTGAGTTTTGCAACAAATGGTTTAAAGTTAGCATTGACGGAAATTTAAGCAACCAAACCCAAATTTGGAGAGACGATTGCGGAACTAATCCACTTTTTAGGCAAAACGGAACTTGGATATACAACCGCGCAGGTTGGTGCCCTGGTGATGAAGGTGTAATACATGAGTTTGATGTTACAGATGAAATTAATGCCGGTACAACCCAGCAAATTGGCTTTACTTGGCAACCTTATAGCAATACTTCGCCAAATGCAACCTCGTATATTTTTGATGGACAATTTATTCAATATGGTGATTTCAATTTGCAGAATGATGCCGAAATTGTAGAAATTGGAGTTCCTTCTTTAAATGAGAACTACTCGCGTCAAAACCCTGCTTGCTCTAGGCCATTGGTAAAAATTAGAAACAATGGTGGTGAGCCTTTAACTTCGGTTGATATGGTTTTTGGTTTAAAAGGCTTTGGCAATACTGTAACTTATACTTGGACCGGCAATTTGGCCCACAACCAAACCGAAGTTGTAGAAATACCTACCAATGGTTGGTTAATTAGCAAAAACTTTCAGTACGATGTTTTTACGGTTGAGTTGCAAAACCCAAATGGCAAAACAGACGAGGCTGCATGGAACAATTACATGGAAAGTAAATTTGAAAGAATGCCTCCTACACAAGGAGTTTATTTGTGGATTAAAACCAACAATTTTCCTGGCGAAAACAGTTATGCCGTATTTGACGATTTAGGAAACAAAGTGCACGAAAACCTTAATCTACAAGCCAACGCTCAACTAAAAGATACTTTTAATTTGCCTGATGGTTGTTATACAGTTACCATTTACGATTCAGATTGTGATGGATTGTACTTTCCGTTTAACAATCCGCCTTACACAACCAATAATCCTGAAGGAACTGGTTTTGCTCAATTGTGGAAAGCTGATGGTGGCCAAATTGCCAATTTCGAGGCAAATTTTGGTTGCGAAATTTCTTACGGATTTACAGTTGGTAAAGGTTACTCTGGTGGTGAGCCTGAGTTAACATCGGTGGAAACCAAAAACGAATTAAACTATTTTTCTGCCTACCCAAACCCTGTAAACAACCAATTAAATGTTGAGTTTGCATTAGCCAACAACAACGAACCCTTAACTTTAGAGGTGTTTAACCTTTACGGGAAATTGCTTTACGTTAAAACATTTAGCAGCGATTTTGTACAAGATAAAGTTGATTTTACCAACTACGCCAAAGGAATTTACTTGTTGAAAGTAACAGGTCAAAACGGTGTTTTAAAAACCGAAAAAGTGGTTTTTGAATAAAAAACTTCAACTAAAATATTGATTTAGCTATTTGCTAATAGCTAGAAGTAATAAATGC
>JABAYK010000150.1 GCA_018609045.1 Flavobacteriales bacterium | reverse complement strand
CATGCAACCAATTAACAAGTGGTTTATGCATTGGTTTAAAACAAAAATCCCCCTGTAGATTTTGCAGAGGGATTTGAATAAAAGTTTTTAAGAAATTAGGCTGATGTAAGAGAAGCTGTTAAAAAGTCTCTATTCATTCTAGCTATGTTTTCTAGTGAAATTCCTTTAGGACATTCAACTTCGCAAGCGCCAGTATTGGTACAACTTCCAAAACCTTCTTTGTCCATTTGCTCAACCATGTTTTTTACACGTTCTGTAGCCTCTACTTTACCTTGAGGTAATAATGAAAGCTGAGAAACTTTGGCGCCTACAAACAACATGGCCGATGAGTTTTTGCAAGTTGCAACACAAGCCCCACAACCAATGCATGTTGCGGCATCAAATGCCATGTCAGCAACATGTTTTTCAATTGGAATTGCATTTGCATCTAAGGTATTACCTGATGTATTTACAGAAACAAAACCTCCTGATTGAATAATTCTATCGAATGCACTTCTATCAACCACTAGGTCTTTAATTACTGGGAATGCCTTTGCTCTCCAAGGTTCTATAAAAACGGTATCGCCATCTTTAAAAGATCGCATGTGTAATTGGCAAGTTGTAACTCCTCTTCCCGGTCCGTGAGCTTCTCCATTTATGTAAAGGCTGCAAGCCCCGCAAATTCCTTCTCTACAATCGTGGTCAAATGCAATTGGCTCTTCGCCTTTTTCGATGAGTTGGTCATTTACCACATCAAGCATTTCTAAGAAAGACATTTCAGGAGAAATATCCGAAACGGGATATTCAACTATTTTGCCTTTGTCAGATTTATTTTTTTGCCTCCAGACTTTTAATGTAAGATTCATATCTGTAGATATTTATTATTTATAACTTCTTGTTTTGAGCTCAACATTTTCAAATGTCAACTCTTCTTTAATTAAATTGGCTTCAGATGGAACACCTGTAAACTCCCACGCTGAAACGAATGCAAATTTTTCGTCATCTCTTTTAGCTTCTCCATCTTCAGTTTGGTGCTCTTCTCTAAAATGACCTCCTGCGCTTTCTTCTCTTTCTAAAGCATCTTTACACATTAACTCTCCTAACTCTAAAAAGTCTGCAACTCGGCAAGCTTTTTCTAATTCAGGATTAAAGTCATTTGCATCTCCAGGTACCAATACGTTTTTGTGAAACTCTTCTCTTAATTCTTGAATTTCTTTAATAGCTGATTGCAAACCTTGAGCGTTTCTTGCCATTCCGCACTTGTCCCACATGATTAACCCAAGCTTTCTGTGGTAATAATCAACAGGTTTAGAGCCCTTGTTGTTTATAAACTTGTCTATTTGGTTTTTTACAGATTTCTCAGCTTCTTCAAATTCTGGTAAATCTGTAGAAATAGTCCCAGTTCTAATATCGTTTGCTAAATAATCGCCAACTGTGTAAGGTATTACGAAATAACCATCGGCTAAACCTTGCATTAAGGCAGATGCACCTAATCTGTTTGCGCCATGATCTGAGAAGTTTGCCTCGCCTAAAGCGTAAAGGCCTTCTACCGAAGTCATCAAATTGTAATCTACCCACAAACCACCCATGGTATAGTGAACAGCTGGATAAATTTTCATAGGAGTTACATACGGATTATCATCTGCAATTTTTTCGTACATCTGAAACAAGTTTCCATACTTAGCTTCAACCACCTTGGTTCCCATTTTTATAATTTCTTCTTTGCTCGGGTTTTCCATTCTGTGCATGTTGGCTTCTGCTTTACCATATCTTTCGATAGCAGCGGCAAAGTCAAGATAAACTGCTTGCCCTGTTGCGTTTACACCAAAACCTTCGTCACATCTTTCTTTGGCAGCTCTAGAAGCAACATCACGCGGAACAAGGTTCCCGAAAGATGGATATCTTCTTTCTAAATAGTAATCTCTATCTTCTTCTTTTAATTCTGTAGGTTTTAATTTGCCTTCGCGAATTGCTTTGGCATCTTCTAAATTTTTAGGCACCCAAATTCTACCATCATTTCTTAATGATTCTGACATTAAGGTTAATTTAGATTGGTATGTTCCTGAAACAGGAATACAAGTTGGGTGAATTTGTGTGTAACAAGGGTTAGCAAAAGCAGCGCCTTTTCTGTGAGCTTTCCAAGCAGCTGTTACATTAGAACCCATCGCATTGGTTGAAAGGTAGAATACATTACCATAACCACCTGTGCAAAGTAAAACTGCGTGAGCTGAATGCCTTTGAATTTCGCCAGTAACTAAATTTCTTGCTATAATTCCTCTTGCTTTTCCGTCAACAATTACAACCTCCATCATTTCATGACGACTGTAAAGCTTAATTTTACCTTTACCTACTTGACGAGACATTGCAGAGTAAGCACCTAATAATAGTTGTTGACCCGTTTGACCTTTGGCATAAAAAGTTCTAGAAACTTGAACCCCTCCAAAAGATCTGTTGTCTAACAAACCTCCATATTCTCTTGCAAAAGGAACACCTTGAGCAACACATTGGTCAATAATACTTGCGCTAACTTCGGCTAGTCTGTAAACGTTTGCTTCTCTAGACCTGTAGTCGCCACCTTTTATGGTGTCGTAAAATAACCTGTAAGTGCTATCACCATCATTTTGGTAATTTTTGGCAGCATTAATTCCACCTTGCGCCGCAATAGAGTGAGCTCTTCTTGGGCTATCTTGAAAACAAAATGATTTTACATTGTACCCCATTTCTGCCATTGATGCGGCAGCTGCGGCTCCAGCTAATCCTGTTCCTACTACAATTACATCAATTAACCTTTTGTTAGCTGGGTTAACCAATTTAATGTTGTTTTTATGATTTGTCCATTTTGCTCCTAGTGGACCTGATGGGATTTTAGCGTCTAATTTTTTCATAATTAATTTTCTTTTCTTAATTATCCATTAATGAACATCCAAACTGGAATTATTGCAAATGCTGCAGGTACAATTATTGAGAATGCCATTCCGACTTTTTTAATTAAAGGCGTGTAAGATGGATGATTCCAGCCCATAGATTGAAAAGCACTTTGAAAACCATGGGCCAAATGAAAACCTAAGGCAGTCATGGCAAAAACATACAATGCCACATACCAAAGTTGTTGAAATGCTGCATTTGTAACAGTAAATAAATCTTTGTTTCCGTTTGAATCAGTTCCTATTTCTCCCCAATGCATTTCGAACCAAAAACTTTTCATGTGAATTACCAAAAAAACAAAAGTGATAATTCCTAAAAGCGCCATGCTTCTAGACGCCCAACTTGAATTTGCCGAAGGTTTATTGTAAGCATAATCAACTGGGCGGGCTGCTTTATTTTGTCTCGCTAAAGCAATTCCTAAAACGGCATGACCTAAAATACTTGCATACAATAAATAAGAAGTAATTTTTATCAAAGGAAATGTGGTCATGAATTTTGCGTAAGCATTAAAATCTTCGGGAGAGCCCCAAATCAATGTTAAGTTTCCAGCAAGGTGAACGATTAAAAAGGTTATTAAAAATAAACCTGTTAATGCCATCCAATATTTTTTGATCAATGATATATTCATACCCTATAATTTTGGTTAGGATTAAAATTTAAACAAAGGTAATTTGCATAATGTTTGCGCCGAAAAATACCATTTATTTGGATTGATTCTTAATAACAAGAGGTTAATTTTATTACAATTATCACTATCATTACAAATTCAAACCGTCAATTGTTTATGAAGTACCACCAATTACCCCAAGAACTTTTTATTAGAAACAGAAAAAGGTTTAATTCTCATCTTAAACCAAACTCAATAGCAATATTTAATTCTAACGATATATACCCTACTAATGCTGATGGTTCAATGCCTTTTAGGCAGAATAATGACATATTTTATTTGTCGGGCGTTGATCAGGAAGAAAGTGTTTTGGTAATTTTTCCAGATTCATTTAACGGAAAACACAAAGAAATTTTGTTTTTAAAAGAAACAAGTGAGCTAATTGCCATTTGGGAAGGAGAAAAACTAACAAAGCAAAAAGCAACAGAGGTTTCTGGGGTTGAAACAATTTATTGGCTCTCTGAAATGGAGAAAATTTTATTTCCCATGATTTATGAAGCCGATAACATTTACCTAAATACAAATGAGCATTTACGAGCTTCGGTTGTTACTGAAACTAGAGATGCTAGGTTTTTAAAAGATTGCCAAAAAAGATTTCCACTGCATAATTACGAGCGTGCAACCAAAATTATGCATCACATAAGGGCAGAGAAACAACCAGAAGAAGTTGATTTAATATCTCAAGCTTGTGAAATTACCCGTAAAGGGCTTAATAGAGTTTTAAATTTTGTAAAACCAGGAGTTTGGGAATATGAAATTGAAGCAGAAATTACCCATGAGTTTATAAAAAACAAGTCGAGAGGGTTTGCTTACGAACCAATTATTGCTACTGGAGCAAACGCATGTGTTTTGCACTATGTAGACAACAACTCTCAGTGTAAAGATGGCGAGGTTATTTTAATGGATTTTGGCGCTGAATATGCCAATTATGCTTCAGATTTAACCAGATGTATTCCAGTAGGAGGTAGATTTACCCAAAGACAAAAAGATGTTTACAATTCAGTTTTAAGGGTTCACAATAGATGTTTGGAGATTTTAAAACCTGGCACCTTATTAACCGACTACCATGTTCAAGTAGGTGAGTTCATGGAAAAAGAATTGGTAGATTTAGGTCTTATTTCAACAAAAGATATTGCCAACCAAAACCCAAACTGGCCAGCTTATAAAAAATACTTTATGCATGGCACTTCTCATTATATGGGTTTAGATGTTCATGACGTTGGAAGTTGGACGAAACCAATTCAAGAAAACACCGTATTTACCATCGAACCTGGTATTTATATTAGAGAAGAAGGCTTAGGAATAAGGCTTGAAAACGATTATTTAATTTCTACTAAAGGCAATAAAAACTTGATGGAAAACATTCCAATTGAAATAGATGCAATTGAAGATGCAATGAATTGATTAAAGAAGTACTTTTGCAGCCCTTTTTAAATAGGCAAAGTGTAAAAGTTACACTTAATATTTGTTTGAATAAAATTAAATTGTAATTTCACCAATCCCGAATTATTAACAAACCGTTTATCGTATGAGACAACTCAAAATTTCGAAACAGCTTACCAATCGTGATAGTAAATCAATTGATAAATACTTAAGTGACGTTTCCAAAGAGGAAATGATTACCGCCGAAGAAGAGGTGGAATTAGCGAAAAGAATTAAGCAAGGCGACCAAATTGCACTAAATAAATTGGTTAATGCCAACTTAAGATTCGTTATTTCTGTAGCAAAACAGTATCAAGGTCATGGTTTAACACTAGAAGATTTGATTGCTGAAGGAAATATTGGTCTTATTACAGCAGCCAAAAGATTTGATGAAACCAAGGGTTTTAAATTTATCTCTTATGCTGTATGGTGGATTCGTCAAAGCATTATGCAGGCTATTGCAGAAAACTCTAGGGTAGTTAGGTTGCCACTGAACAAAGTTTCTGCTATTCAAAAAATTTCGAATGCTTTTGCCAAATTAGAGCAAGAGTACGAAAGGGCTCCATCTAACGATGAAATAAGTAATTTACTTGATACCAATGCAGAAAGTGTTGGCGATTTGTTTACTTATTCTCAAAAACAAGTTTCTGTTGATGCTCCTTTAATTGAAGGTGAAGAAAATAGTTTGTTAAACGTATTGTCTAACAGCAATTCTAAAAACCCTGCAGATCAAATGATGCGTGAGTCTTTATGCAAAGATATTGAGCGTGTTTTGGTTTCTTTAAAAAAGAGAGAAGCGGATGTAATCAGATTATCGTTTGGTTTAAATGGCGAAACTCCTATGACTTTAGAAGAAATTGCCAACAGTTTAGGTTTAACCAGAGAAAGAATAAGACAAATAAGAGAAAAAGCGTTAAGAGGATTGAGAAAGAAAGCAAACTCAAACTTTTTGAAACACTACTTATAAAATTTAGAAACAAGAATTTTAAGAGCCGTAAAGCATTTGTTTTACGGCTTTTTTATTTTCTAATAATCCAAGCGCCAGGACTTTTATTTTGTTTAATGGCAGGTAGTTTTGCCAAAGCCTCATCTTTATTTTCAAAAGCATCTATTCTCACCCTGTATAACCCTCTCCAATAATCTACAAGCTCTGCATTTAGGTAGCCTTCATTCCGCAAAGAAATCACCAAGTTTTCAGCATTGGTTTTATCTGCAAAACAGCCAACCAATATTTGGTAAGGCATTACTTTGTTTGATTTCGGCCTGTTTAAAACAACTTTGGTTGAGTCAACCTTTGTTTTGTTGGGTTTTCTCAAGCTAACAATTTTGTCATCACCCTTTAAAAACTCTTCATCTTCATTAAATAAAGAAAAAGAAATATAGTTTAATGAGTCATGTATTATGGTCAGCGTTTCTTTTGGCACTACTATGGATGGATTTACAATATTTCTTGGACTGTAAACTTCACAAACCTTTGATGAAAATGGGTTTAATTCAGACATGTGAAAATTTCCCCCTCTAATCAAATTAGTTTGGAAACTCAAATAGAAGCTATAAAGTATAAAAATTAAAACAGCTGCTGCCGCTGTTAAACTTCTTTTATTAAAATCAATACTTAGTATTGGGGCTATTGTCTTTTTTTCTGGCTTTGCAATAGTTGTTTTTTTCTCTGGTTGAGGTATAGCTGTTTTTTCAGGTTCTTCAACCTTAAACTTGTGCGGAAATGCAATAATCTCTTCTAAACCAAAAGCATCGGCTAATAAATTGTGTTTTTTAGAAGGTTCAAATCTGGTATTTCCTAAACTGTCTTTAAAAACTTTCCCAACTTTTAAAAACTCAAGTACTTTTCCTTGTTGTAAACTTTGTTTTAAAATATCAATTTGCTGTTTACAAACTTGCTCTGCATCAGCATAATTATATCCATATTTTAAGGCAATAAAGCTGAATAGCTCCCCATCGTTATGGGTTAGTTTTGGGTTAAAAGTTACTTGCTTAGAAGGAGGATAAATTTTGTGGTTTAAATTATTTATTTGGGCGCTTTTGTAATTGCCTATAAATGCACCAAAACTTGGAACAATAACACAGTTATTCTCCATCAATAAACCCCATATTTCTTCTCTAATTTCCAACGAAAGCGAAAATAAACAATGGTTTTTTAATGGGTAAGCTTTTTGTAATATTCTTCAGCTTTTTTAAGATCTTGAGGTGTGTCAATAGCAATTCCCTCTTCTTCGCAATAAGCCAAAACAATATCAAAACCATTTTCTAACCAACGTAGTTGCTCAAGGCTTTCGGCCAACTCTAAAAAAGATGGCTTTAATGTTTTTAATTGATTGATAACATTTGTTTTAAACCCATAAACACCCAAATGCTTCTTGTAATCTTCTGGCTTTAATTTTATTTTATTAAAAGGCATTACCGAGCGACTAAAGCTCAATGCCAAACCATTAATATCTGTGGTAACTTTAACCCTGTTAGAGGATGTTACTTCACTCATTTCTGAAAAGGGCGTATATAAAGTTCCAATTGAAGCAGGGCTCTTAGCCAATTTCATTAAAAGCAAGTCGATATTTTCAGGGTTAACAAAAGGCTCATCTCCTTGAATATTTATTAAAATATCAAAATTTTCGCCTAGCTTCTCATACGCATCAAAACATCTATCAGTGCCGCTTTGCAGGTTGGCAGGAGTCATTATTACTTCGCCACCAGCACTTTCTACTGTGCTTCTAATTTGTTGGTTATCAGTTGCCACAATTACTTTTGAAAGCATGCTTTTTTGGGCTTGTTCGTAAACCCTTAAAACCATAGGCTTATTGCCGATTAAAGCCAAAGGCTTTCCTGGAAACCTTGTGGATGCATAACGTGCTGGAATAATACCAATTGATTTCAAAATTGAAGTGTTTTTTTTTGTTCATTTGGCTACTTTAAAAAAACGAAGTTGCCAAAATTCAGTCTGCAAATATCAATAATACTTTTTTTGGTTCATCTATTTGGTTATGGCCAAACTGGAATTGAGGTAATTAGCCAAACAATTCAAAGTACAAAAGCTTTAAAATCACTTCATTTTGAAATGATTTCTAGGGAAAGAATTGATGATGAATACAAAATATCAGTAGCTATTGTTAAATGCAACCTTTCTCCTTATCAAACGTATTTACAATCTGTTTTAGATGATGGAGGTCGCGGCCCTGAAGTTCTTTACAGGGCAAATAAAAACAACAACCAAGCAATTATCTCTCCTAATAAATTTCCCTATTTTAATATTCATACTGATTTAAACTCGTTCATACTAAGAAACGGCCATCACCACACCTTAAAGCAAAGTATTTTCACTTTTATTGCTGATGTAATGGAGAATGAGTTCATTAAAATTGGAGATGAAAACCTAAAAGAATATATTGTTAGAGAAGAAGATGTAATTTTTAGACATTGGAATTGTTATTACATTAATATTTATTGGGCCGATTTTGAATGGGTTCCTTACACGGTAAAAAAAGGTGAAACTTTAACAACTATAGCAGAAAAATTGGTGGTTTCTGATTACCATATTCTTCAAAAAAATGAAGATGTAGATGATTATGACGATGTTTCGGAAGGAGATAAAATTTTAGTGCCAAATCATTACGCTAAAAGGGTAGAGTTTTTTATTGATAAGGCTACCAATCTACCTGTTTATACAAAAATTTCAGATGAAAGAGGCGTCTTTGCTCAATACCAACAAAACTGGCTAATTGTAAATCCTAATTTTACTGAGTTAGATTTTTCTACCGAGAATCCACAATACAATTTTAAATTCTAACCAATACCTACAATTAGGTATTATTTGGTGTTAATATCTTTGCTATTTAGAACAATTCTAAATAAATTTGCAAAACGATAAACACAATCAATAATTTATTGTTAAAAGGCTATGATAACAGTTTCAGAAGAAGCAAAAAACGAAGTTACCCGATTGAAAGGACAAGGTGAAGTAGACCAAAATGCTTTCATCAGGGTAGGCGTTAAAGGTGGCGGTTGCTCAGGCTTAACCTACAACCTGGAGTTCGATAAAGACTTAAAAGAAGAAGATAAATTGTTCGAAGACAAAGGGGTAAAAATTGTTGTTGATAAAAAAAGTTTCTTGTACCTAGTAGGCACCGAACTACAATACACTGGCGGGCTAAACGGAAAAGGCTTTGTTTTTAACAATCCAAATGCCAACAGAACCTGCGGGTGCGGCGAAAGCTTTTCAATATAAAGAGATATGGCAAAAGACGAAAACGAGATTTTAGAGGAAGTTACCAAGAGAGAATATAAATATGGTTTTACCACAAATATTGAATCTGATAATGCCCCGAAAGGAATAAACGAAGATGTAATTAGGTTAATTTCTGCCAAAAAAAACGAGCCCGAATGGATGCTTGATTTTAGGTTAAAATCTTTTGCAACTTGGTTAAAAATGAAAGAACC
>JABAYK010000173.1:4470-50899 GCA_018609045.1 Flavobacteriales bacterium | reverse complement strand
TTTTTTCCTTGGTTTATGTTTTCATCCATTGGCAATTGAGCCATAGAGATTGAAATCGAAAAAATTAAAATAAATGAAAGGAATAAGTTTTTCATAAGGAGTAGTTTTCTGCAATTAATTCTAGGGAAATATCTTCATCTAACAAATAATCTATGGTTTCGTAATTTGATGAATCTAATACTGTAATATTTTCTGAAACTTCATCAATTGTTAAGTCATCAAAATAATCGTAAGGAATATCTGAAGAAGTTAGATTTATTGAATTTAAATTTTGGTTTATTTCTGTTGTGTTTTGAATAGAAAAGAACAATATAAAAACAGCTGCAGCGGCGCCTGAAATATAAATTAAGGGGTAAAATATTTTTCGAGAGTTTTCTTTTGGCAGAGACTTTATTTTCTGCAAAGCTTTTTTCTCATTATCCTCAAAATAATTTTCAGGAGTAGCAAATGGGTTTTTGCTGATCTTCTTTTTATGATTTTCTAGGTTGAACACAATTGTTAGATGAAATTTTTGGTAAAAGGTTTAATTGGAATTTACAAATTCTTCTATTTTTTTTACTGCATGATGGTAAGAAGCTTTTAATGAACCAACAGAACCGCCTAAAATTGTTTGAATCTCTTCATATTTTAAGTCTTCAAAGTATTTGTATGTAAAAACAATTCTCTGCTTATCAGGCAATTGTGCAATAGCCGTTTGAAGTTTTAATTCAAATTCATCACCATCAAAAAAAACATCTGCATGAAGCAAATTTTGGTATTCGTCAGCAGATATTTGGTTTGACCTTTTTTTATTTTTTCTGATATGTTGAAGGCATTCGTTTGTTGCAATGCGATACAACCAAGAATTTAGCGCAGATTCCCATTTGAAGTTTTTTATATTTTTCCAAATATTGATTAAAACCTCCTGCAAAATATCATCTGCATCATCGTGAAAAGTAACAATTCGCCTTATTTGGTAATAAAGTTTTTTTTGGTAAGTTGAAACAAGAAATTGAAAAGCTTTTTCATCTTCACCTGCCAATAAATAAGCTTTAATTTGGTTGTCTTCAGTGGGGTTACTCATGCAAACCCATATTATTTTCTATTGAAAGCTTTTTTTGCAGCGTCAACAATATTTGAAGCACCCAATCCATATTTTTCAAGAAGTTCTTCTGGTGTACCACTTTCGCCAAAACTATCATTTACAGCTACAAACTCTTGAGGAAGAGGGAAGTTTCTTGCCAAACACTGGGCAACACTATCGCCTAAACCACCATTCATTTGATGCTCTTCAGCAGTAACAACACATTTTGTTTTTCTTGCCGAATTTAAAATAGCTTCTTCATCTAAAGGTTTGATTGTATGTATGTTGATTATTTCAGCATCAATTCCTGCTTCGGCTAAAATTTGACCTGCTTCAATGGCCTTCCAAACCAAATGTCCGGTAGCAATTATGGTTACATCTTTTCCTTCGTTAAGCATTACTGCTTTTCCAATTTCAAACTTTTGATTTTCAGGGGTAAAGTTGGCCACTTTTGGTCTACCAAATCTTAAATAAACTGGACCATGATAATCGGCAATTGCTTTAGTTGCAGCTTTTGTTTGGTTAAAATCACAAGGATTAATAACAACCATGTTTGGCAACATTTTCATCAATCCAATATCTTCTAATATTTGATGTGTAGCGCCATCTTCACCCAAGGTTAAACCAGCATGCGAAGCACATATTTTTACGTTTTTTTCAGAGTAAGCAATGCTTTGTCTAATTTGATCGTAAACACGGCCTGTACTAAAATTGGCAAAAGTTCCTGTAAAAGGTATTTTTCCTCCTATGGTCATACCCGCTGCAATGCCCATCATGTTTGCTTCTGCTATTCCAACTTGAAAAAATCTATCAGGATGATTGTTTTCAAATTCATTCATTTTCAAACTTCCTGTTAAATCAGCACAAAGGGCAACAACATTTGGGTTTTCTTTTCCTAATTCTGCTAAACCTTCGCCAAAGCCTGAACGAGTATCTTTTTGATTTTGTACAACGTATTTTTTCATGTTAGAATCTTATTGATGTGGATGAACCTGATTTTATAATTAATTTTTGTTCTGTGGTAAATGATGAGCTTATTGCGCTTTTTGGTTTGTGAATTACCCTATAGTTGCCTGGTTGCAAATACAAGTTTTCACTCCTTGAGTTTTCTGCCAATTGGTAAACCCAATTTAAGGTGTTATTTTCTTCTTTGTAAATATCTGTTCTACCACTTGTAGACCTAATTATGGTTGCAATACCTGGCGGAGGAAACTCTATTGTGGTGGTATGGCTTTGCAAAACTTCTACATTGTTAAAGTAAACTCTAGGGTAGGAGAGAACTTCTAAATCGTATTTGCCAGTTAGGTATTTTACAGTAGAATTGGTTTCTTGAACATGAAGCGTTTTCATTTCGCCTGCCTTTCTAACAATAACTTCAAAGTTGTTTTTTACCAAACCACTCATTTTAATATCTAGAAATCCTTGAGCAGCAGGAATTCCAATAATATTGTGAATGCCGGGTGTAATAATTACTGAGTCTTTTTCAACTGGTGGAATGGTATGAACTTTAATTCTATAAGTATGCAAAGGTTCTAATTTTAAAGTATCGGGTAAACCTTTTGAGTTTAAGGCATGTATAAAATTGTAGATTATTTTATTTGTGTACATGTCTTGAAAAGTCATGTTTACATTGGATTCATTTGGTCTTTGGTTGGCATCTAACAAGTTTACTTGTGCCGAAGTATTGTTTAACGCTTGAGAGATTACAATACCCAAAACGGTTTGGAATGTTTTTTCATCTGATGCATCATAAAAATTACCAATACACTCAAAAGATTTTATAAAGTTAGGGTCTAAGCCAATGCCAATTACAAAAGGTTTTAAAACAATTCCGTTTGCTTGTAATGCCCTTGAAACCGCACAAGGATCTCCATCACATTCTTCAATTCCATCAGTAATTAAAATGATGATGTTTCTGCAATTGTCGCATGGAGGAAAATCGAATTCTGACTTTTCTAGGGTTTTGGCAATTGGCGTGGTTCCTTGGGCTTTTATTTTATCAAGCCTGGCTTTAATCTTTTCAACGTTGTATTTGGCAAACGGCACTTCTAGTTTGGTGTCTTCACAATTTTGGCCAGTTCTATAATCGTATTGATGACCATAAACCCTAAGAGCCAACTCAACATTTGGGTTGCCTTTTAAACTATCCAAAGCTTTTGAAATCAAAGACTTTGCTATTTCGTTCTTTTTACCACTTTGCCAAGTTCCATTCATAGAATTGGAGGCATCGTAAATAAACAAAATTCTGTTGGTTGGAACATTGCTTGAAACAGGTCTTTGAGCCTTGGCCGTAAAACCAAATACAAAGAATACGAGGAAGAATAAATAAAAATGTTTCTTAAACATGATTATGGTTTTGTGGCAATTACCCAAAATTCCTGCCAACTGTTTAGTAGTCTCCTAAAGTTTCCTCTAATTGTCCTAAAGCATTTGCCAATTGCTCATCGCTTGGAGGAATGCCATGCCATTTGTGAGAACCCATCATAAAATCAACCCCTTGGCCCATTTCAGTTTTCATCAAAATCATAATTGGTTTTCCTTGTCTAGTTTTCGATTTTGCCAAGCTCATGGTGTCAACAATATTTTGCATGTTGTGGCCATCCATCTCTAAAACCTCCCAGCCAAATGCTTCCCATTTCTGACGTAAATTACCTAACGACATTACATCAGAAACATCACCATCAATTTGACGGTTGTTAAAATCTATCGTAGAAATTAGATTGTCTATTTTTTTATGGGCAGCATAAATTGCAGCTTCCCATATTTGGCCTTCTTGCAATTCGCCATCGCCATGAAGCGTATAAACCAAAGATTTATCCCCATTTAGTTTTTTGGTTAAGGCTGCACCTGCAGCAACTGATAAACCTTGACCCAAAGAGCCTGATGCCATTCTAATTCCTGGCAAGCCTTCTTCCGTTGCCGGATGACCTTGTAAACGGCTGTTTAATTTTCTGAAAGTTGCTAATTCAGACTTATCAAAATATCCGCTATGGGCTAAAGTAGAATACCAAACTGGCGAAATATGACCATTGGATAGAAAGAATAAATCTTCACCATTTCCATCCATGTTAAAATTGGAAGAGTTATGATTCATAACTTCAAAATAGAGAGCAATAAAAAAATCGGCACAACCCAAAGAACCTCCAGGGTGACCTGACTGAACTGCGTGAACCATTCTTACGATATCTCTTCTAACTTGCGATGCTGTTTTTTCTAGCTGTGTAATGTTTGCCATGAGCTTAAAGGAAGGTTTTGAAACTTTTTACGAAAGTAGAATTTTGAAAAGGGGTTGAAAAGGGATGTTGATAAATAGCCCTTAAATGGCAATAACTTTTCTAGTAATTCTAAAAATTAGAAGAGTTGATTAAAATTAGGTCATCGTTTCCGTTAGAAATAGTTTTGGCTTTGCCAACCATAAAGGTATTTAAATCGGTTTCTAGAATATTGTTTATCCAGATATCAGGATAATTATCAAACACATTTAATTGTAATTGTTTGCCCTTTGAGGTTGTTTCAATTAGTACGGCTTTTTGAATGTTTTTGCCATAGCTATTTGAGCGAGCTGCAATGAGTAAATTTCCGTTGTTGCTTAAAATTAAATCTTCGGCGCCTTCGTGTAACCCTCCGCCATATTCATTTTTCCAAATTATTTTCCCGGTTACATCTATTTCCATTACCAATATGTTGTGCAGAATATCTGTTTCTGCAGAATGACCCGCTAAACAGAAATTTCCGTTTGGCATCAATATCATTTTTTGACCTTCTTGGTAATCATTAAAATTGAAAACAGTATCGAAATCAAAATTTAGGTTTGCATTCAATTTTCCAAAAGTGAAGTCTCTATCGCCTGTAATAGTACTTTGTGTGTAGCCAAATACAAATACTTCGCCTGCATTATTCATTACGATGCTTGTTCCTCCTTCAATTGAAGTATCAGGATTTGAGGAGATATTTAGATTCTTGGTTTCTACTGCATTGTTTTTTAAATCTACCTCAACCAATAAAATTTGCTTGTTTATGGAGCTATAACTATTTGTCTCACCAATAATTAAAAAATGGTTTTCGGCAATTTCTACAAAATCAGAAACTCTATCGAGTTTTTCGCCCCCAAAAAAGGTTTTAGAAAGTACGTTGCCTTTGGTATCAACAATGAGCAAAAAGCCATCAGTATTTAAATTTCCTTTTTCTTGGTTTCCAATAATGGCCCTAAAATTATGGGAAACTTCTTTTAACATTATTCCAGTTTCATCAAATCCTAAATCAATACTTATTTCATCGGTTTTTTCTCCTGTAAGGCTGTAAGTGGCTAACAAAACATCTTTGTTTGAATTTGTAATTGAGCCAGTAATTACAATGGAATTATCCATAACACAGCCGTAATATTGAGATGAAGCATTTCCGTATCCGCAAGTAGTGATAAAATTTGAGAGAGGTTGATCTTTTGATTTAGAACAACCCACAATCAAAACAAGCAAAAACAAAGTTTTAAGATATTTCATAATCACAACTTCTTAAACGTAAAACTTTGAAATTATTTTGCCGAAAAAACATATACAAGGTTTAAGAGTATAAGCTACTTTTGCCGCCCATAAAAAATTAAAAATCATGGCTTTAAAATGTGGAATTGTTGGCTTGCCAAACGTAGGAAAATCAACCTTATTTAATTGCTTAAGCAACGCAAAAGCACAAGCAGCAAATTACCCTTTTTGCACCATTGAACCTAATTTGGGAGTAATTAATGTGCCCGACCCAAGGTTAGAAAAACTTGAATCTTTGGTGAAGCCTGAAAGAGTTTTACCAGCCACTGTAGAAATAGTTGATATTGCCGGTTTGGTAAAAGGAGCTAGCAAAGGCGAAGGATTGGGAAACCAATTTTTGGCCAACATTAGAGAAACCGATGCCATAATTCATGTGGTTAGATGTTTTGATGACGGCAACGTGGTGCATGTTGATGGAAGCGTAAATCCTGTTAGAGACAAAGAAGTTATCGACATGGAACTTCAAATAAAAGATTTAGAAGCGGTTGATAAAAAGCTTGAAAAAATAAAAAGAGCAAAAGCTACAGGCGACAAAGAAGCCATAAAAGCTTTTGGTGCTTTAACAAAATACAAAGCGCATTTAGAAGCTGGTAAATCGGCAAGAAGTTGTGATGTGGAAGACTCTGAAAGAGAACACATTGCAGATTTATTTTTGTTAACAGACAAGCCTGTTTTGTACATGTGTAATGTTGATGAAGCTTCGGTTTTAACCGGAAATGATTATACCAAAAGGGTAGAAGAGGCTGTTAAAGATGAAGATGCTGAAGTATTGTACATTTCTGCTGCTATTGAAGCAGATATTGCCGCAATGGATAGTTACGAAGACAGAAAACTGTTTTTAGATGAAATGGGTTTAGAAGAGCCAGGCGTTAACAAATTAATTAGAAGTGCTTTTAGACTACTAAAACTACAAACTTATTTTACCGCAGGGGTTAAAGAAGTTCGCGCTTGGACCATTGAGCAAGGCTTTACTGCTCCTCAAGCAGCAGGTGTAATTCATACCGATTTCGAAAAAGGATTTATTAGGGCAGAGGTAATTAAGTATGACGATTACGTTGCATTAGGTTCTGAAAATGCATGTAAAGAAGCAGGCAAACTTCACGTTGAAGGCAAAGAATATATCGTTCAAGATGGTGATGTAATGCACTTTAGGTTTAATGTTTAAAGATTTTTTCTTCTAGAAAACAAGAACTTTTTAGGTAAAAGTCATTCCCATATTTTTCGCAGAAAAAGCGATAGAATCTTTATCTAAAAAAACAATTCTTAAAATAAGAAATTTCCATTTAGAAAAATAGCTTGCGTACTAAACAGATTTCTCACTCTTTTTGCAAAAGAGGTTCGAAAAGACACTCACCCACTCCTTCAATTGTAGGTCCTTGGAGCTTTAGCACAGGGTCAAGCGGCACAATAACCTCAGCGGGTACAAATGGGGCAGATGTTACAAGTATTTCGCAAAATGAAAGTATAGAAAATACAACCTCATTAACAATTTTAGCAGACGAAACCTACACTTGTTATTTCGATTTTGATAATACCGAATCTAACTCATCACGAGAAATAACCTTAAAAGTTGAAGATGCCATTACAAGTAATATTATTTACGAAGGAGATTTTAATATTGAAAATACTCCTGTATTTGAAGTTACTATATTTTCAAATTCCACAAATAATTTTAAATTTACTGTAACAAATAAAGATGCATCAACATCAAAAGATGCAATTTCAATGTCTTCATTTAAATTGAATAAAAACGAATCCATAAAACCGATAGTTTCCAGCTACTCAGATTATCATCCCGAATGGATAATTATTTAAATTGATAATCAACATGTTATGAAGCTAATATATTAAAATAATTCATTTTTTTGGGGGGTTAGGAGAAACTTTTTATTTTCTCAAAAACTAAATCTGTTGACTCATCAATTAATCTTTGCGAATATTCAACATATCTAAAAAATTCTTTATTATTTGGAGCATGGCCTAAAATTTTTCTAACTAAGTCTTCTTGCATTCCCAAACTTAGCATAGTTGTAATTGCGGTTTTTCTCATTATATGGGTGCTAACTAAATCAGAAAAGTGGAAATGAGTTCTTTTTTTTATGTCTTTATAAATTTTTACAGGTTTTCCTTTTCTTTCTCTAGTTTTAACTATTTCATAATCTTTTGGAAACAACTTAGCCAGATTTTTTAGCTGAGTGTTAAACCAAGCATGACGAGTTTTTTATGATAACTTATCAACACGGCCCAAATATATTGATAATCCTATTAATTTAGAGGGTTACCAAAACAAAATTCTAACTTTTTTAAAATCAAGCGTTTATAGTAGATGTTTTTAATATTTGATACCGAAACCACTGGTTTTCCGCGAAACAAAAAAGCTCCTTTAACAGATTTCGACAATTGGCCGCGTATGGTGCAAATTGCTTGGCAGTTGCACGATGAATTCGGAAAATTAATTGATGCCCAAGATTATATCATCAAACCTGAAGGTTATGATATACCCTATTCGGCAGAGAAGGTTCACGGTATTTCTACCCAAAAAGCCATTGATGAAGGTCATGATTTGGCCAAGGTTCTCGATATTTTTAACGAAGCCATAAAAAAGTCAAAATACCTTGTAGGGCATAACATAGCGTTTGATATTCCTATAGTTGGTTGCGAGTATTTACGGAAAGAAATAGAATCGCCGGCGGTTAAAATGCCAACTTTAGATACCCAACTTACAAGTACAAATTATTGTGCCATACCCGGTGGTTTTGGAGGTGGTTTCAAGTGGCCAAAACTTGCCGAGTTACATTTTAAATTGTTTAAAGAAAACTTTGATGAAGCCCATAACGCTACTGCAGATGTAGTTGCAACTACGCGAAGCTTTTTTGAGTTGGTTCGGCTAAATGTAATTACACCTGACTTATACGGAAAACCTCAGAATTTTATCGAAGAATTTCGAAAAGTAAATCCCAACCCAATAGCACCTGCTGAGGTTGAGGTAAAACAGCAAGTTACTCCAAAAAAGAAGCAAGAAGCAGACATCACAATTGAAATTGATGAGTCTGTAAAGCCTACCACCACAGCTGCTTTTGCTCATTTACATGTCCACTCTCAATATTCGGTGCTTCAAAGTACTGTCGAAATAAAATCGCTTATAAAAAAGGCGGTAAATGATAACATGAAGGCTGTTTCAATTACAGATTCAGGCAACATGTTTAACGCCTTTAACTTTGTAAGTCAGGCCTTACAGAACGATATTTTACCCATTGTGGGTTGCGAGCTTTTCTTAGCAAAAGACCGCACAGTTCAAAAGTTTACAAAAGATAATCCCGATAGAAGATTTTCACTTCCGCTTTTGGCAAAAAATAAGGCAGGTTATCACAATTTAACCAAGCTTTCTTCTATTGGCTATATTGAAGGATTGTATGCAGGTTTTCCTCGTATCGATAAAGAAGTGCTGCCAAAATATACCGAGAATTTAGTTTGCCTTACGGGAGGATTAGATGCTGAAGTACCTTGGTTGATTCTTAATGTTGGTGAAGCTCAAGCCGAAGAAGCTTTTGAATGGTATTTAGAAGTTTTTGGAGAAAATTTATACATAGAACTTCAAAGACATGGCCTAGAAGAAGAACTCAGGGTAAACGAAACCTTGTTAAAGTTTAGCCAGAAATACAATGTGCCTTATATTGCCACAAATAATGTTTACTACCTAGAAAAAGAAAACGCCGAAGCCCACGATATTTTATTGTGTGTTAAAGATGGAGAACATAAATCTACCGAAATAGGTCGAGGTCGAGGAAAAAGGTACGGATTCCCGAACCACGAGTTTTACTTTAAGAGTCAGGATGAAATGCGAAAGCTTTTTACAGATTTACCTGAAGCTATTGAAAATATTGAAAAACTCATTGCCAAATTTGAGCGATACGATTTAAAAAGAGATATTCTTTTGCCTGAATTTGATATCCCAAAAGAATTTGCCACAGAAGATGATTACCTTAAACACTTAACCTTTGAGGGAGCCAAAAAACGTTACAAAGAAATTACGCCAGAAGTTGAAGATAGGCTAAACCACGAATTGAAAATCGTTAAGGAAATGGGTTTTCCTGGATACTTTTTAATTGTGCAAGATTTTACTTCTGAAGCTCGAAAAATGGGCGTTTCAGTTGGCCCAGGACGTGGATCTGCTGCAGGCTCGGCAGTAGCATTTAGTATAGGAATTACCAACATAGACCCCATAAAATACAACTTACTCTTTGAGCGATTCCTAAATCCTGAAAGGGTAAGTATGCCTGATATCGATATTGATTTTGATGATGAGGGCAGAGTTAAGGTAATTGACTTTGTTTTGAAAAAATATGGCTATAATCAAGTAGCTCAAATTATTACCTATGGCTCTATGGCAGCCAAAAGTGCCATAAGAGATGTTGCAAGGGTTATGGAATTGCCATTATCAGAGGCCGATAGAATTGCAAAGCTAATTCCTGATTTTTCTAAACTTCCAGATATTTTCAGGAGTGAAGAAAAAGAACTGAAAGATAAGTTCAGACAAGACCATATGGATGGCGTGAAGCAACTTCGCGAAATTTACAATGGAAATACGCCTGCAACCAACATTCTAAAAGAAGCTGAAATTCTCGAAGGATCCATAAGAAATACGGGTACTCATGCTTGCGGAATTATCATCACTCCTGATGATATGACCAAGTTTATTCCTGTAAGTACTTCTAAAGATTCAGATTTACTCATTACCCAATATGACAATAAGGTAATTGAAGATGCGGGCATGCTAAAAATGGACTTCTTGGGATTAAAAACCTTAACCATTATTAAAGATGCAATTGCGCTAATCGAGTTAAAACATGTTGTAAAGATTGATCCAGATGAAATTCCGCTCGGCGATGAAAAAACTTTTCATCTTTACCAAAAGGGCGAAACCAATGGAACTTTCCAGTTTGAATCTGGTGGAATGCAAAAAAATCTCAAGCAATTAAAGCCTACCAATATTGAAGACTTAATTGCCATGAATGCCCTGTATCGTCCCGGCCCAATGCAGTTCATCGATACATTTATCAAAAGAAAACATGGGCAAGAAGAGGTAGTTTATCCACACGAATTGCTTATTCCAGTATTGAAAGATACTTACGGAATTATGGTTTACCAAGAGCAAATTATGCAAACCGCTCAGGTTTTGGCAGGTTACTCTTTAGGTGAAGCCGATTTATTGAGGCGAGCCATGGGTAAAAAGAAAATGGATGTGATGCAACAGCAGCGTCAAGTTTTCAAAGAAGGAGCCTTAAAGCATCATGACATTCCTGCCGAAAAGTCAGATGAAATTTTTGATGTAATGATCAAGTTTGCTGAGTATGGATTTAACAAATCTCACTCGGCGGCATATTCTGTAGTTGCCTTTCAAACAGCCTATTTAAAAGCCAATTATCCTGCTGAATACATGGCTTCGGTGCTTACCAACAACATGAACGATATTAAAAAAGTATCGTTTTTTATGGAAGAATGTAAACGCATGGGCATAAAAGTTTTAGGGCCAGATGTAAACGAATCTGTATTGAAATTTACCGTTAACCAAGAGGGCCAAATTAGGTTTGGGTTAGGCGCTATTAAAGGAGTTGGCGAAAATGCTGTAGATGCAATTGTTAAACAAAGAGAAGAAGCAGGGCCTTACAAATCAATTTTTGATTTAACCAAAAGAATCGATTTAAGAGCATCAAACAAAAAGACCTTAGAAGCTTTGGCTTTGGCAGGAGGGTATGATTCTTTTACAGGAACTCATAGGGCAATGTTTTTTCATGATGAAGGGGGAACCACATTTTTAGAAAAAGCCATAAAGTTTGGCGCTAAACATCAAGAAAGTGAGAATAGCTCTCAGGTTTCTTTATTTGGAGAAGCATCAGCAGTTTCTATTCCTGAGCCTGCCTTGCCAATTTGCGAAGAGTGGGGAACCATCCAAAAACTAAAAAAAGAAAAAGAAGTTGTTGGGATATTCATTACAGGCCATCCGCTTGACGATTACAGACTAGAAATAGACAATTTTACCAATGGAAACTTGGGATATTTGGAAGATATGGAAGCCAACAAAAACCGAGAGTTTACAACAGCTGCCATTATTACTTCTGCCCAAATTGATTTAACCACAAAAACAGGTAAACCCTACGGTAGGTTTATTTTAGAAGATTATGTTAGTTCTTACGAGTGTTTGCTTTTTGGGGAAGATTACATAAAATTCAGACGTTACATTGGCAAAGATTTTATGTTGTTTGTTAAAGGTAGAATTCAAGAAAAGCCTTGGAAAGGCAATACAGACCTAGAGTTTAAAATAGTTAGTTTGGAGTTGCTTACAGAAATAAGAGAAAAAATGGCCAAAAAACTAACCATTAAATTTAGGCTTCCAAATTTAACCGAAGATAAAATTGAGGATATAGAAAACCTTTTAAAAATTGAAGAAGGTACTTGCAGAGTTAGATTTTCTATTGTTGATGTGGAAGAAAACCTTAAAGCAGAATTGTACTCAAAGTCAAAAGGAGTAAACCTTTCAAATAATTTAATTGAAGAATTGAACAAAAGACATTATTTGGAGTTTGATTTGAACTAACAATGTGTCATGTTTTATACATTGGCTAATTGTTTGTTAATTATTTTTGTGTTAGAAATTATTAATTAAAAAATATAAATAATGGCAGTAGAATTTACCGATGCTAATTTCGAAGAGTTAGCTTTAAAATCTGATAAACCAGTAGTAGTTGACTTTTGGGCAGAGTGGTGCGGACCATGTAGAATGGTTTCTCCTCTTATTTCTGAATTAGCAACCGAGTATGATGGAAAAGCAGTAGTTGGAAAACTTAACGTTGACCAAAATCCTGAAATTTCTATGAAATACGGAATTAGAAGTATTCCTACAGTTTTGTTCATGAAAAATGGTGAAGTTGTAGATAAAATGGTTGGAGCTTCTCCAAAGCAAAATTATGCGGCTAAAATAGATGCAGCTTTATAATTAAAATACAAATTCATATAAACCCGATTCACAAAAAGTGTTTCGGGTTTTTTTTTGCCCAAAACCTAAAACAACTATTTTTACTGCATGTCACAAACTATTGATAGAGCTTTATTAGAAAAATTTGGAAATTTAGAATTACTTGCCAAACAAGTAGTTGAAGGTTTTATTACTGGTTTGCATAAAAGTCCTTTTCATGGTTTTTCGGTTGAGTTTGCCGAACATAGGCTTTACAATACAGGTGAATCTACCCGTCATATCGATTGGAAACTATTTGCAAGAACCGACAAACACTTTGTTAAACGATACGAAGAAGAAACCAACTTAAGATGTTGGTTGATTTTAGACCACAGCTCTTCTATGAATTTTCCTGAAGATGCCAAATCAAGAAATATTTTTAACAAGAGTCAGTTTTCGGCGTACGCGGCTGCTTCGTTAATTGAGTTACTCAAAAAGCAAAGAGATGCAGTTGGTTTAGGAATATTCTCTGATAATTTAGAAGAACTAACTCCAGCCAAACTGAGCAACACACATTTAAATATGTTAAACTCAATGTTGAGCGATATTTTGTCGAGGCCTGTTCCGAATAAAACCTCATCAATAGTTGAATCTATTCACCAAATTGCTGAGCGAATTCACCAAAGAAGTTTGGTGGTTATTTTTAGTGATTTAATGGATAGCCAGCAAAACTTAGATGAATTGTTTATGGCGCTTCAGCATTTAAAGCACAACAAGCACGAGGCAATTTTATTTCATGTTGTAGACAAAGAAAAGGAGTTGGATTTTAATTTCGAAAATAGACCAACTCAATTTATTGATATGGAAACCGGCGATGAGGTTAAACTCCATCCATCTGCTGTAAAGCAATTTTACCAAACTCAAATGCAAGAGTTCGACAAAGAAATTAAACTTAAAGCAGGCCAATATGCCATTGATTATATTGAGGCAGATATCAACAAAGGTTTACACCAGGTTTTGCAAGGTTATTTGGTTAAAAGAAACAAAATGATCAAAGGAGCACGTTAATGGGAAGAGAGGTAAAACATGTTTTCCGCTCTGGTATTTCATGGCTTCTTTTTGGGCCTGTATTCGCATTGCTATTGTATTTTACCTATTTAGGCATAGTTGACGAAAAGTATATTGCATCTGTATTGTGTTTTGGCTCCTTTTTGTTTATTGCCCAAATGATTTTTTTCACCCGATACATCATTACTTTAAATGATGAATTGGTTATTCAATCAGGATTTATTTATTTCAAAAAGGTGAAAATTTCAGAAATTAAATCTATTGAATATACCAACAATCCTTTTTCATCTCCTGCGGCATCCTTTAAAAGACTTTACATTACCATCAATAAATTTGATGATGTAATTATATCTCCTAAAAATAGAAACCAGTTTGTTTCTACCATAAAGGAAATCAATCCAAACATCGAGGTAAAAAACAATTAGCACATTTATTTTAATTAGAAAAAAATAAGTTTTTATACATGCATTTTAAGGTAAACACCTTAGAAAGAGCAGGTTGGTTTAAATGAAATTTGTTTAAACTTTAAACCTTATACACATGAAAAAACTTTTACTTACTACATTTTTACTATCAATCTTAGTAAATGTAAATTCTCAAACCTTAATTGCCCATTATCCTTTAGATGGAAATGGAATTGATGTTAGTGGAAATTCACTTAATGGAACTGAAACTAATTTAACCGCAGCCGATGATAAAGACGGTAATGCTGTTATGGCTACTGAGTTTTTGGCTAATTCTTCTATCGATGTTTACGATACTGCAGCATTTAACCTTGGCCTTGAAGGAAGCATAACCCTTTCTTATTGGTACAAAACTACAAGTACCACAACTTACAATGGTATTTTTTGTAATGGCACAGGTGCTTGGTACAGTGGTATGCTAACAGGGTTGAATTGGGGAGACGCAGGAAACCTTTTATTTGCTTGTGGAGCCGAAGGTTTTGGCGGGTTACCAAATGTTGCAGCCGTTTCTACTACCAATGGAAATATGAATGATGGCGCTTGGCATCATGTTGTTGGAGTTATTGATGGCGTAAACAGTTTAATGTACTTATATATAGATGGCGTTAAATCCAAAATTAAAAAGTACTCTGTTTTTGGAACAACTGGTGGAACCTTAAATTCAGACAGTACTGAGTTAGATTTAACAGGCGTTGGGTACAAAATTATTCCTTCAACAGGTTTTACTGGTATCGGAAAAAATCCTTTTGGTCAGCAGTTTTATGGTACCTTAGATGAGTTATTCGTTTACGGTGATGTTTTGTCTGCAAGTGATATTGGTAGTTTAAATAATGGAACTCCAATTGGAGTTGAGTCAGAAAACATTAATCAACCAAAAGATTTCCAGTTATCTCCAAATCCTTCAAATGGTATTATTGATGTAAAGAACAATTCTGGCAACTCCTATAATTTGATTGTTAATGACATTACTGGCAAGGTAGTTTATGAGAAAACAATTTCAGGTTTATGGAAAACCATCGACCTAAGTTTTCTTCCAAAAGGAATATATCTGGCAAATTTCCATAATGAAGTAATCTCAAATACCAAGAAAATTATTCTCGAATAAAATATAAAGCCTTAATAATCAAAATCCTGTGTTTTTCACAGGCTTTTTTTTTGCTTAAATTTTACTAAAATGTGATAATTGTCACAATTCTATAAAATTAATGTATCATTTATCACTTTCGAAGGTGATGAAGTTTAGGGATGTAACTGACTATCCGCAACAAACACCCAGAGTTGCCAATCTACATTTGTTACGTAAAACAAAAACAAAATGCTAACCATAATCACAACCCGAGTTTTAATCTTTTTAGCCTTAACCTCATTTAAGGTAGATACTCATTTAAGCAGTGTAACAATTGATGGAACATCAACCCTTCACGATTGGGAAATGAATGTAGAGAAAATTTCAACTTCCGGGTCAATTACCGAAGAGGATGGAGTTTATGCAACATCTAATTTATCATTTACTTTTCCTGTTGCAGGATTAGAAAGTGGTAAAGATGCCATGAATACAAATACCTACAAGGCTATGAGTTACGAAAAGTATCCTAATGTAACTTTTAGCAACATTCAACTTGAAAATAATGCTTCAAAATATTTAGCAAAAGGTGATTTAACCATTACCGGCACTAAAAAGAATATTTCAATACCTGTTTCAATTTCCGAAATAGAAAACGAAAGGGTTTTAATAAAAGGAAGTTACACATTTAATATGTCATCTTTTGGAGTTGAGCCTCCAGAAGTAATGTGGGGCACCATTACCAAAGGAGATGAAGTGGTTATCAACTTTAATATAGTTATTGTAAAATCATAAAAAATGAAAAAATCTTTAAATCAAAATCAAAATCAATTAATTTTTAAACCCAAGGCCATGAGAACAACAAATTTTTTAAAAATCATTTCAACCGCATTAAGTTTAATGCTAACATTAGGGTTATTTGCCCAACAACCAGAATTACAAAACTTTAGACTTCCAGGTCAACAAGGATTAAATGTATTTGAAGCCCCAAAAGACGATGTACCATTTGATGGAGTAAAAGTTAGAGTAGGTGGAGATTTTGCTATTCAAGTGCAAGGTTTATCTCAAACAAATGCCTTTGCTAACACTACAGATACATTATTAATACCATTACAAGCACCAAAGCTTGGTACTAATGTTAACCTACCAACAGCTAACTTAAATTTAGATGCTCAGTTTGCCGATGGAGTTAGATTGCATTTAAGAACATATTTGTCATCTCGTAACCATACCGAAGCATGGGTAAAAGGAGGATACATTCAAATTGACAACCTTAATTTTATTAAAGAAGGCTTTTTAGGCGGATTTATGGAAATGGCAAGACTAAGATTTGGTATGGACGATATTAACTATGGTGATGCTCACTTTAGACGTTCTGACAATGCTAGAGCTATTTACAACCCATTTGTTGGAAACTACATTATGGATGCCTTTACTACAGAGCCATTTGCTGAATTAACAATCATGAAAAGCGGTATTATAGGTGTTTTAGGTATGACCAATGGTAGACTAAATCAAAATCCATTTCCAGGCGATGATGGCCTTACCGTTTATGGTAAAGTGGGTTACGATACTCAAGTAAACGACGATTTAAGAGTTAGACTTACAGGTTCATTCTATTCAAGTTCTACAAACTCTACAAGAGACTATTTATATGCCGGCGATAGAGCAGGAGCTCGCTACTATGGTATTTTAGGTGGTAGTGATTTTGATCCAAGAATTAATCCACGTTTTAATAGTAGAACTGCTATCCAAATCAATCCATTTGTTAAGTTTCAAGGCTTAGAGTTCTTTGTTATTTACGAAATGACTTCAAATAACGATAATGCCGTTGGTGGAGATATGACTCAGCTTGCAGCTGAATTACTTTACAGATTTGCAAGTGATAAACTTTTTGTTGGCGGAAGATACAATAGTGTTACTGGTAAATTTTCAAAAACAGCAAACTCAGTAACCGTAGATAGAATCAATGCAGGTGCAGGCTGGTTTATGACAGAAAACATCTTAACCAAAGTTGAGTATGTAACTAGTAACTATAGTGGAAACGGTTTTGCAGGAACAGTAAACCAAGGTGCTTCTTTTAACGGAATAATGATAGAAGCTGTAATTGGATTCTAATAACAACATATTTTTGATAAAAGCCCAATTAGCAGTAATTGGGCTTTTATTTTGTTTTCATTTTCAAATGAAGGCCCAGTCTACTGATGACCAAATTTGGAGTGTAAACAGAACATCGAAAGTTTTTATAAAAGGCAAAACCAATGTAAATGAATTTACTTGCAGTGTAAACGAAATTACTACTGTTGATACCATTTCATCTTTCACAAAATCGAATGGAAAGGTTTGTGTTCTTTATCCCAACGAAATAAAAATTGCCGTAAACAATTTCGATTGCAGCAATAAAATGATGGAGCAAGACCTCCAAGCCACTTTAAAAAGTGATGAATTTCCGTTTATAAAAATCAGTTTTATTACTTTAACCAAAGACGATGAAACCAACGAACCAATGGCCAACCTTTGGATTGAAATAGCCGGCCAAAAACGTTTGCAAAATGCAATTTGCAGTATATCAGAATCATCAAATAACAAAACATTAATAGGGGCAAAAAATATTTGCTTAAGCGATTTTAAAGTTGAAGCTCCTCAAAAATTTATGGGCATGGTAAAAGTTCAAGATCAAATTGAAGTAAATTTTGAGATTCTGTTTGAAGTAATTTCGGGGGATTGACAATTAAAAAAAATATTTCATCGATTAATTAATTGTTATTGCCGCTATCAATAAAAAAAAATCCAATTTTACCTAAAAATTTATTAGATGTCAGATTTTATTATAGAAGCCTTATTAGAAAAATGGGATGATGTTGATTTTAAAGCTTTTGCTTTGACCTATGCTGGTTATGCTGACAATAACTTAAGGTGCGAAGAGTACGATGCCATTATTGATGTAGTTGGCGAAAAGAAAGCCCAATTTGCTAAAAAGTTGATGGAAAAACTCAATAAAACACAACGAACAGAATTGTTGTTAAGGTTTAGACCGAAATTCTTTCCTACTAATGTTGAGGTTGATAAACTTTTGGCAGACATGAAGAAAATTTTTCTTGCAGATGGCAGGTTTTGCATCATGGAGAAATCTGCACTTGCCTTTTTAGAGCAAGTAATGAAAAAATAAACTTGCTTTCACTTTACATTTGCCTTTGATGTCAAGAGGCAAATTTCCAAATAAAATTATTGGTGTAGGTTTTCAAAAAACAGGAACATCTTCATTAAGAGATGCCCTGCGTATTTTGGGCTACAAAGTTGGAGACAATAATTACCAAATGCTATGGCCAATTTTACATGGAAACTACAATCGAGTTTTCAATAAACTAAATCAATACGATGCAGTAGAAGATAACCCTTGGCCTTTAATCTACAAGGAAATTGATCAGCAAATTCCAAATTGTAAATTCATTTTAACCATCCGCGAAAGCGAAAGTTGGTACAAAAGTGTTGCCCGCCATATTGGCGACTTACGAAGCCCCATGCACGAATGGATTTATGGCTTTGGAAAAGGATTACCCAAAGATTTTAAACAAAATACCATTGAGGTTTACAACAAACACAACCAAGAGGTAAAAGCTTATTTCGAAAATCGCCCAAACGATTTGTTGGTGGTTGATTTTACCACTGGCGCAGGTTGGGAAGAGCTTTGTAATTTTTTACAAGTACCGATTCCTAAAATTCCTTTTCCACATGCCAACAACAAAAACAAAGAGCGAAAAGGAAAACCAACCTTGAAAAGAAGATTTAAAATTTTAAAAAAACGGGTTAAATATTGGTTTCAAATAAAGTATTACAGGGCAAAGGGTTTTATTTAAAAACTGTTAATTTACTTTTTACAAAAAATAAAATCTAACTTTTTCGTTTTAGGTGTAAACATTTCATAATGAGCACCAAAAACAACCAAACCAAACTATTATTTACCCTAATATCTGCCATATTATTTGTGGTTTTGTTTTACGAAAAAACATGGGGGATCAATTTATTTCAGTTTCAATTATTTTGGCTCGGGTCAACTTTTTACCTTCATAAAAATAGCATTCAAAAAGTAGATTTGGTTTTTGGGGTAACTGCTTTGGTTACCTCATTTTTTACTTTTTATCATCATACTTACCTTGCTTTTTTTGCAAGTTTTACGAGCTTATTTGTCTTTAATATTCTGTTGGTAGCCAAAGAATTAAAAACTTTCCACATAATAGGGCTCGCATTGTTTTTTAGCTTTTTCGATAGCATAAAAACCTTTTTTAAATCTTTAAGTTCACTAGGCCAAAAAGTTGGTGTACCAGTTTACACCATCAAACGAGGCTTAATTTATACAATTCCGCTTGGAGTAATTTATATTTTCTTTGCATTGTATGCCAATGGCAATCCAACCTTTGGAGCTATGTCGGCTTCTATTTTTGATGGCATCGAGAACGTATTTTCATTTATTTGGAAACAAATACAAATACCTATTATTTTTTATTTTTTGGGAGGCTTGCTTTTAAGTATTCCTTTTTTCTTTCCCTCCGTAATTGACTATTTCAGAACAAAAGAAAAACTAGATTCAGGTAATCTCGAAAGAAAAAGAATAAAGCATTATTCATTCAAAAATATGGGTTTAAAGCATGAAACTCAATTGGGTGTTTTTTTAATGGTAGCATTAAACATCATGTTGTTTTTGCTTTTGATTTTTGAAATAAAAGATGTTTGGATTGGCTTTTCGTGGAACGGCCAATACCTTAAAGAATTTGTGCATGAAGGCATGACTGTATTGAGCATTGCTATTGTAATTTCAATGCTTTTGGCAATTTACCTTTTTAGGGCAAACCAAAATTTCTTCTCAAAGAATAAATGGTTAAAAAACTTAACTTATTTGTGGTTAGGTTTGAATATCGTTTTGGTTGTTTCGGTAGGAATTAGAAACTTTTGGTATATCTATTATTTTGCTTTGGCTTACAAAAGAATTGCACTAAGCTTCTTTTTAATTTCGTGCGTAATTGGTTTAATTTCAATTTTTTACAAAATCTACCAAAAGAAAAACACTACCTTTTTGTATCGTGTAAATGGAGCAGCAGTTTTTGCTTTATTTCTTTTTGCTTCTTGGTTTAATTGGGATGTAATTATTGCCAAATACAATTTTTCGAATGCAGATAGGGCTTTTGTTCATCTTGATTATTTAAAGACCCTAAACAACAGTGCACTACCTTATTTAAATCCTGAAGGAATTGATTTATCTCAAATCGAAATTGAACAAAAAAGTAGAATTTCAGAAAGCTCTTCATCTTACCAAGAAAAATATATTCAGGCTGATGATTACAAAGATTTTCTTGAAAAAAGAAAGAGCAATTTTTTTAATAATTGGGAAAGTTTAAGTTGGTTAGAGTGGAATCCATCTGAGGCAAAAGCCTACAACAAATTAACTGATAGTTAAATCTAATAGAATTTCCAACAAATTCTTTAAATTGTGCGACTATAATCGCACCCACATGTCGAAAAATCTGAGCAACCTTTCAGGCCGAAAAGGCCTGCAACATAATTTATACGAGTTATTGGGCAATAGCGCCGAAGCAAATGAAGGCACACCAAATCCAAAGGATTTAAAGCGTTTGGCAAAAGATTTCCTGATGGGAAGAGCCAATACCTATGGCGCAGCTAGTTTCTACGATTTTTTAAAACCCGAAAACAAAGGCAAAAAAGTTTATTACTGTAATGGTAGTTCATGCATGACAGCAGGAACTCAAAATAAAGTAATGGATAAACTGAAAAGCAATTTCAAAGAAGAGGAAATTGGACACATTTGTTGTTTGGGACGTTGTCACGAAAACAGCTCTTTTCATTATGAAGGCAAAAATTATTCAGGAGATTCCATCAATCAAATTGATGAAATAATCCAACAAAAAACTAAAGTAGCCGATGCATATACGATAGGACATAGCGGTCCGCAAATATTAACTGGAAATGATTTAACCCTTGATGAAGTAAAAAACACATTAAAAGATATTTTTCGAAAAGGAAGAGAAACTATTTTAAGTGACATAAAGGCTTCAGGGTTAAGGGGAAGAGGTGGAGCTGGATTTCCAATTGGCTTTAAATTGGAAAGCGCCAAAAACACACCTTCCGATTCTAGATTTATTGTTTGTAATGCAGATGAAGGCGATCCGGGAGCATATTCAGATAGATATTTGATGGAGTTTCAACCCATGAAGCTATTGCTAGGAATGCTCATTGCAGGATATGTTGTTGGCGCAGAGTGGGGTGTTTTGTACATCAGGTTTGAATATCCCGAAAGTTTAGAAATCATCAACAAAGCCATAGAGACTTTAGAAAAGGAAAACCTTATTGGTGAAAATATTTTAGGTAGTGATTTTTCCTATTTTTTCAAAACCATAAAAGCGAGAGGCGCTTACATCTGCGGAGAAGAAACTTCACTACTATCCTCTATTGAAGGCCAGAGAGCAGAAGTTCGTGTAAGGCCTCCTTATCCAACACAAGAAGGTTTATTCAACAAGCCAACAGTAGTAAACAATGTGGAAACCTTAGCTTGCTTGCCATTTGTTATAAACCATGGTGGCGAGGCCTACAAAAGCATAGGAAGAGGAAAATCAACTGGAACCAAACTAGTTTCTTTAGATGGCTTTTTTAACAATCCAGGAATTTATGAAGTTGAAATGGGAACTCCTTTTCAAGAGGTTATCGAAAATCTTGGAGGTGGCTTAAAAGAGCCCATTAAAGCCATGCATATTGGCGGTCCACTAGGTGGATTAGTTCCCAAAGAAAAATGGGGAGATTTAACGGTAGATTTTGAATCGTTTGCAGAACATGGTTTTTTATTAGGCCACGCTTCGGTAGTTTGTATTCCAATGGATTTTCCATTGGTTAAATATGTTCAGCATTTATTCCAATTTACTTCTGATGAAAGCTGTGGCAAATGTTTCCCCTGTAGGTTAGGAAGTAAACGTGGCGCAGAAATGTTTGAAAAAGCCCAAGCTGGAAATTATTCAATAGATGAAGAATTACTTACTGATTTATTAACAACATTAGAAACAGGCTCGCTCTGCGCTTTGGGCGGAGGCTTGCCACTTCCCATAAAAAACGCGCTTCAATATTTTAGAAACGAATTTGAACCTTATTTCAGTAAAAACCACATAGCTGTTTAATTATGAATTATCCAACCGACCCAAAATACAGTAAAGAAGAGTGGGATAAGTTATCCAAAGCATTTATTGATGGTAAACCTTTTGTGATGGAAAAAGGTGAAACAATCTTAAATTTTGTAAGACGCTACAAAGAAAAAGGATTGGTTCCAACTTTGTGTGATGCTCCAAATTTGGAAGCTTTTGGCTCTTGCCGTGTATGCTCCGTTGAGGTGGCTTTAACCGAAAATGGGCCAACCAAAACCATGGCTTCTTGTCATACCCCACTTAATGAAGGGATGTATGTTTACACAAGTACCGAAGCAGTAAAAAAACTTCGTAAAAACATCATTGAGTTAGTTTTAACCGATCATCCATTAGATTGCTTAACCTGCGAGGTAAATGGAAATTGCGAGCTTCAAACTGTTGCAGCACAAGTTGGTATTAGAGATGTTCGGTATCCAAAAGGAGAAAATCATCAAGATTGCGACAAAGATTTGAGCCATCCCTACATGACTTCAGACTTTTCGAAATGTATTAATTGTTACCGTTGTGTTAGAGCCTGTGATGAGGTTCAAGGTCAGTTTGTGCTTTCTATGGCAGGGCGAGGTTTTGATGCTCATATTGTTAAAGGTGATAATGTTAGTTTTATGGAAAGCGATTGTGTAAGTTGTGGAGCTTGCGCCCAAGCTTGTCCAACTTCAGCTATTTCTGATGTTTACCAATCAAAAGCCATTATAGCAGAAAAAACTACCCGCACAGTTTGTACGTATTGCGGAGTAGGTTGCAACTTAGAAGTTTCTACTACTAGCAATAAAATATTATCAATTCAA
This sequence comes from Flavobacteriales bacterium, assembly GCA_018609045.1. Lineage (GTDB taxonomy): Bacteria > Bacteroidota > Bacteroidia > Flavobacteriales_G > Salibacteraceae > JAAZVO01. The sequence continues at coordinate 27,764 of JABAYK010000173.1, read as the reverse complement.
GCGCCTTATGAGGCAGAAGCCAATGCAGGCCATACTTGTTTAAAAGGGCGTTATGCTTTTCAGTTTTACAACCATCCCGAAAGGTTAAACTCGCCTATGATTAAACGCAATGGCGAATTTGAAAAAGTAAGTTGGGATGAGGTTTATGAGTTTTTAGCAAATAAATTCACCACCATAAAATCAGATTATGGCGCAGATGCAATTGCAGGAATTTCTTCTGCTCGTTGCACCAACGAAGAAAATTATTTGATGCAAAAGTTTATTCGTGCCGTTATTGGAACCAACAATATTGATGGATGTGCAAGGGTTTGCCACTCACCAACAGCATTGGGAATGCAGCGTACTTTTGGAACTGGAGCCGCTACAAACTCAATAGAAGATATAGACCATACAGAATGCATGATGGTTATTGGTGCAAACCCAACAGCTGCTCACCCAGTAACAGGGGCAAAAATTAAACAGCGCGCATTAAAAGGTAAAACCTTAATTGTTATTGACCCAAGAAAAACCGAGTTGGCCAATTTAGCTGATTATCATATAGCCCTAAGACCGGGCACAAACGTGGCTGTGCTTAATATGATGTTGCGTTATATTATTGATGAAGGCTTGGTAGACGAAAGTTTTATTGAAACCCGTACAGAAGGTTTTGAAGATTTTAAAGCCAATTTGCTTAAACTCGATTTAGATGAAATGGCAAAAATTGCTAAAGTCGATAAAGAGTTGGTTCGAAAAGCAGCAATTGCTTACGCTAAATCTAGTGCCGCGATGAGTTTTCACGGTTTAGGAGTTACAGAACACAGCCAAGGAACTTTTACAGTAATGCAAATTGCCGATTTGGCTATGATTACCGGAAACATTGGAAGAAAAGGAGTAGGAGTGAACCCGCTTCGTGGACAAAACAATGTACAAGGCGCTGCAGATATGGGAGTTCAGCCACATCAAGGGGCAGGTTATTTAGATGTTACTAAGCCTGATATCATCAAAAAATACGAAGATTTTTATGATGTAAAAATGCCGGGCGAAATTGGCTATAAAATTCCTGAAATGTTTGAAGCTGCTATTGCAGGAAAACTTAAAGCTTTGTGGATTATTGGCGAAGATGTGGTTCAGACAGATCCGAATACCCAAAAAGTTATCAAAGCCTTGAATAGTTTGGACTTATTGATAGTTCAAGAGTTATTTATGACAGAGACAGCCAAACACGCTGATGTAATTTTACCAGGTGCTTCGTTTTTAGAAAAAAGCGGAACGTTTACCAATGGAGAAAGGCGCGTGCAAAGGGTACAGGCCGCTGTTGAACCTATTGAAGGTACTAAGCCCGATGGACAAATCATAGTGGACATGATGAATAAAATGGGTTATGCTCAACCAGATTATGATGCTGCCACCATGTTGGAAGAAATTTCGCAGATTGTACCATTTTTTGCCGGTGCCAAATGGGATACTTTGGGAGACAACGGCAAGCAATGGCCAATTTTACCTGATGGTACAGATACTAAAATTTTGCATGGAGAAACCTTTAGAAGAGGAAAAGGTAAATTTTATTACTACGATTTTAAAGAGTCGGAAGAGATTACTTCTCATGGTAAAGATTATCCATACATCATAACTACTAATAGAGATTTAGAGCATTACAATTGTGGCGCAATGACCCGTAGAACAAAGAATGTAGAAATACATACCGAAGATGTTTTGTGGATAAATCCTAAAGATGCGCAAGCCAAAGGAATTGTTAATGGAGATTTGGTTTGTGTTGAATCACCAAGAGGAAAAGTAGATATAAAAGCTTTTGTAACCGAAGGGGTAAATGAAGGGGTATTGAGTACCACTTTCCATTTTCCTGAAATAATGGTAAACAATATTACATCTGATGTGCACGATTCAGAAGCCAAATGTCCTGAATACAAAGTGGTTTCTGTTAACATTAGAAAAGCAAGAAAAACACATATGAGAAAGGAAGGGGAGTTGGTTTAAATTTTTAGTTCATTTGCCAAAATCGTATTTTTCTTTTTTCATGCTGAAATCATTTACTAGGTTAGTCTTTTCGTTTGCAATATTGTTGCTTTCAAACTTCTTGAATGCCCAAAATCCAACTGTAGGTCTTCAATATTTTGATGAATCTGCTTTTGATGGATTAACTCTTTTTACGCCTGAAAGCAACAACAGCGTTTATTTGGTTAACAATTGTGGCGAAAAAATTCAAGAATGGACCTTTACCGAAAAACCTGCATTAACCTGCTACTTACTTGAGAATGGAAACTTGCTTAGAGCAGGAAAAACATCGATAGAAATTAGAGATTGGGAAAATAATATGGTTTGGAGTTTCTTAAAATCTAAACTCGACCAAAACCAACATCATGACCTTGAGCCATTGCCCAATGGCAACATTTTATGCGTTTTAACGATGCTTATTCAGATTCTGTTATGATTTCATTGGGAAGAGATTCAAATCTTGTTGACCCTAATTTAAGGCTCGATAAAATTGTTGAAATCAAACCAATTGGAGCAGATAGCGCAGAAGTTGTGCGGGAGTGGAAGTTTATCGATCATTTGATACAAGATTTTGATAGCACAAAACCAAACTTTAGGGTAAATATCTTAACGGTATCGGATTCTAAATTTCCCTTAAATAATTAGTCATATGTATTTTATTGTTTTTTTGTCAAAATTACCTTTGCTTTTGTAGGAAAATGAAAAGCAAAATATATTGTATAATAATAGAATTAAAATAATTATTTTGATGACGTTTTCTAACGTTAGGTGTTTTTAGCAATGTTGAGGTAAATGATAAAAGAAGATTATTTTGAAGAAGTAAGCTGATAAAAATGATTCATGCTAAATACATGTGGCAAACTTAAACACGATAGAATGATGAATGATAGACCAATGTAATTTTCATCTTCAAACAGCAAAATATTTAAAATAATACCTCCTCCACCTATGGTAAAGGGAAAGGCATTTTTCCACATTACAGATGATTCTTTTTCTAAACCTACGGAAAGATGTTTCCATCCATTAATGCTATGCTGCAATACGAAATATATTCCAAAGGCCATCAATAAAGACAATTGACTTGCCATTAATAGATAAATTAATGTGAGTAGCAAGTTGGTAGATTTTTTTAATCGAGCTAATGTAAGACCTAAAGAAACAGTCAATACTTGAATTAACAACAACCCATTTTTAGGTATTTTATGAAGTAGGTTTACAGCAGCAAGATTTGGGATTTGCTTCAGAATATCGATTAATTCTTCTACATGGAAAAATAGAATAACAGTTAAAAGTATTACACCATATATAAAGGAATTCCAACCTTGCTTTAAGTTCCATTCTTTAAAATCGGCTTGACCAAAGTGCCAAGCAGAATAGAGTAAAAAAACTGCTAATGCCATATCTGAGGAGAACCACCAAACAATTCCAAAAAGGGCACCTTTGAGTAGGTAGCTCAGCATAAAATAGATTAGCTTTTTAGTAGAATTAATTTCATGAGAGGTGAGATGATCTAAAGCACCATGCGCTAACCCTATCGTAAAAAATCCTATCGCTAAAATGCCCCAAGCAATAAATTCAAACTTTAAGAAAGAAAGAAGGATGGCAATAGCGGTAAAAATAAAAGGCAATGTAATGATTGGTAATCGATTAGTTTGGTGATATATATCTTTGAAAGCCGCTGTTATAAATAACCTCTTGGGTAATTTGTAAAAAATTAATACTTCTTCTGAAATTGTTGTTTTTTCTCCTAAAAACCTTAGTACGTTAAATACAGGAACTTTTTTAAATAGCGTTTCAAATACTTTTTTTCCTTGAAGAGGTGTATTGCTTAATATTTTCAATAGTAATCGATCATAAAATGAAAACCTGTTTTTTTTTGCCTTTCTTAATAGTTTCCGATTGCTTTTTAATGCTTCCATTTGCAAAATGGCATCTTTTGCCATGGAGTGAAAGGCATAGCCTGTGGAGCATTTTAATAGGTTAGCTCGCGCTCCCATATTGACCCAGTTTTCTCCAAAGTTAGCAACCTCAATTTTTGAAGTAAACATTGGAATTACACCTACTTCATCTTCTAATTTTTCAAAAGAGGTACCCAATTGTTGCACATAGTTTTGCAGAATTGTATTGGCTTCTTCTTTGGCTAACTTTTGTTCACCAAATCGGGTTAATTCAACAAGTGCTGTATCAGACTCAAATGGGAGAACATAAATAAATTGTGTGTAATCATTTTGAGGAATTTTAAAATCCATCAAGACAATTGAGGAGGTGTCAAATACCTTTTTATCTGTTTTAATTTTCCATCCATAAAAAGATTGGTATAATCGACTTTGATTCTTTTGTGGTTTTGAAAAAGTAGGTGGACGACTATCAAAAACCTTATGGCAACGTAAAACCGATTCACCGGTAGTAATTTCTATATAATCAGAGTTTACGGTGGGTATATCATCTAAAGTGCTTCGAAAATAAGTAACCTCGCTTAGGCTTAAAACTTCTTTTGTTTTATTTGTAAGATCAGTTCCTTTAATGTGATAATAACAAAAAGGATTTATATTTTGTTTGATGATGCCAGTTATCTCAATTTGTTGCCAATTGTAGCTAACCAACTCTTCAAGATTCAAGGTAAAAAGCTCTTCTTTTGTCGACCAAAAACAGAACGTTTTCTCATCAGTTAATTTACCACTTGGTTCTATAATGGCAATAGTTTTTCCATCGAGTAAGCCGTTTTTAAAAAGACTTAAAATCATCAAACTGTTGGCTGCGCCGAGTCCAATAAATAGGAAATCATATACTGAAGAAATTTTGGCTAAAGCATGCTTTTTCATCTGTTATGGAATGGATAGTGTTGCATAAAAAAGGGATGATAATTTTTAAACTATCACCCCTTTTATTTATATTAAAAAAGATTATGCTTTTACTGTTGCATCATCCATTCTGCTTAATGCATAAATAACTAAACCGAATCCGATTTTATTAATTGCATCTGCAATGTTATAAACGATATCCATAGCGTTAAGCGCCGCCGCTGTATCTTGTACTAGTTGAAACCCAAATAATCCACCAGGTGTGCCAAGTATGTAACCTAAAGGATAAATAGCCCATCCAACTAAAACAAACCAACCAAGTATTTTTGTAGCTTTTGTTACCTGAGCACCTGCTTCTTGGGCAAGTTTTGAAACTTCTCCAAACCAAACTAGATATACGATGTAGAAGTATGCAATACCGGATATTACACCCCAAAGTACACTGCTATCTCTGTCTAGAACTTCACCAACATAACCTGTTACTAGCATTACTAATGATGCAGATATCAATTTCCAAAGCAAACCAATTTTTGCACCTGCTTTTTTGGTGATTAAATAAAATTCCACACACATTAATGGTACAGTTAAGATCCAATCAACATAGCGAAAAAATGTTGGAGACTCCCCCGTCTCAAGATTGTAACTTCTCATGTAGTAGTAATGCACTGCTGCAATAAAAGTAATTAAGCCTGAAACAAGAACTGAGGTTCTCCACCTTTTAGAGGTGTTGTTCAACTCTAAAAAGAAAAATACTGATGCGGCCATCATAGCCATTGTTCCGATAAAGAATGTAAAAGCAACGTAATTGTCGCTGGCAATTTTTAAATGTTCCATAATTTTAGATTAAAAGTTTAATTGAATATTCAGGCCTTAAACAACATTCTATTAAAAATGTTTAATTTTTTGTTAAAAAAGTTAAAAAAAATCACTATCAAATAATGTTGCAAAACTTTAGTTTTTATTACACTCTAATTATTTCAGCAGGGTCTATTTGGTTTGCTTGATAAGTGGAATATGGTCAGGTTAAGCTTTTTGATAGCTGCCACGTTTGTTTACTGATAGGTTTGGCTTATGCTTAATTTGTCACCCGTTTTACAAATATCGGCAGTAGTTATGAATTTATCAAACAAGGAATGGGAAACAGAACGGCTCTTAATATGCAGATTTCTATTGCATTTGCAGGAGTTGCTTTTTGTACGTTTTATAAACTTTCTTAAGTCATCAAATATCATATTTAATTGTAACAAGTCAATTTTAAACTAACACACACTAAATTTTAACTGCGGGATTGCATTGTTAGCCATTTAAGCAAAATTGTAAAAATGACAAAGGATCATTTACAATTACATGTTTAATATTCATATTGTTCTTAACATTTAGATAACTAACCATTTTAATTAAAAAGGCATTTGAATTATTTGGCTAGATTTATCATGAAAATGGCTTAAATTATTATGCTCACCTTATTTCGATTTCCAATTTTAAAATCCAAACTCCGTGTATTACAAAATAACCAAATTTAGCAGCTATTTGGTTAAACCATTTCATGGTCTATTAGCACTTTAAAAGAATCTACCATAGTTTTTTCAAGAGGTAAAATTGAATATTTAATTCAGTTCTAATTTTAAATTATCTAAAATAATAATCGCCATGTTTTAGTTCACTGTCGTTTAGTTTAAGACTTTATTTGTTTTTTATCATCCTGTTTACTTCAAAAAGCTTAGCCCAAGTTTCTTCATTAGTAATAAAAAACCTAAAGTTGGTTGAAAGATAAAATTGTTGAGTCTTCGACTTCAATTCGAAAAACTCAGTACAAGCTTCCCATTCTGATAATTTCGACTAACTCCCAACTTAGTAAACTAACCCAGCTTCTCTTTTACTTCAAACCAATTGGGCAAGCCACCAAGGTTTCGGTCATCAATAAAAACATCAGCTTTTATGAGTCTTGAGTCACCTTCAGAGATTTTTTCGCCTCTGAAGTTTTCATTTACGGCATAAAATATTATTCCTTTTTCTTCGCAATAATCTACAGCCTCTTGCAATAAACTGCCATCTCGGTAAGTCCAAAGAATTAGTCTGTGTCCGGCTTTTTGCAATGCCTCTAGAGTTTCGAAAGCATGCGGAATTTCCTTACCAATTTTAGGGTAGGCGTGTTCTACCAAAGTTCCATCAAAGTCAATTGCTAAAATCATTTTTTGGTAAATAGTTTTTTCAGAAATCCTTTAAAGCCTTTTTCAGGAATGGCGTTTACATTGCTTAAATCAACGCCACTTTCAGCTCTTTGGACTTCTTGCCAAATTTCTCCCCAACCAGGAATTCCCCCAAAATTTTTACTACTAATAAAAAGGTCACACATAATTTTTCGGCTTTCCATATCTGCAAACTTTTCATCAGGGTATGAGTTGTTGATGGCATAAAACTCTACGCCATTTTCCTTGCAAAAATCAACTGCCTTTTGCAATTGGTTACCTGTTCTTGTGGTCCAAAGAATTAACTGATGGCGCTTTTCAATAAGTTGCTTAAGCGTTTCGAAAACAAATAGTTTTGGCTCTCCAATTTCTGGAAAAGCATCATCTACAATTGTTCCGTCAAAATCAATGGCAATAATCATTACTCAATTCCAAATTTTAAACGCATAGTTACTCTAGCAGTTTTGTTTTTTTCTTGGGTATTGTAAACACCTCCCCAAGTAAACTCTTCGTTGCTGTTTTGGCCTGTAATCTGAAATACGCCTAAGTCTGCAGAAACCAAATCGCCAACCTCAGCTTTAGCGTTTTTGGCAATTTGCTCAGCTCTTGTTCTTGCGTCTGCAGTAGCAGAGGCAATCATTTCTATTTTTAAATCAGAAAGTTTAGAGTAATAATACTCTGGTTGATAAGAGTAAAACTCAACACCTTTGTCTATTAACTCAGTTACTTCTCTCGAAATAGTTTCAACCAAAGCCACATTTTCGCTTTCAATTTTTACTTCTTGGGTAAGGTTATAACCAACAAAAACTCGATAATTATTTCCATTTTGATCAAACCTGTAATCATATTCTTGGTTGATTTGAACCGAAGAAATAATGAGGTTTTTCTCATTAATACCTTTATCTATTAAATATGATTTAATAATTGTTTCGTCTTTTTTTAAACCTGCATAAGCATCTTTTAAGGCATAAGCTTTTTTAGAAAATGTTCCTCTCCAAACAATTAAGTCTGATGTAAAATCAACTTTGGTTAAACCTGTAACATCAATGGTGTTTGCGCTTTCTAGCCTTTTATCCCATGAGTTGGTAACCAACGCAATTCCAACAATAAATGCAAATCCGGCAACAATTGAAACAGCAATTTTTTTCATTAAATATTTTCAGATTTTAATACCTCAGCATTATCATTTAATGTGTAATGAATTGGAGAACCCGTAGGCAACTCTTTGGCTAATATCTGCTCTGGCGTTAAGTTTTCTAAATGCATAATTAAGGCCCTCAAGCTATTTCCATGAGCCGAAATAATAATGTCTTTTCCTTCTTTTAAAAGAGGCTCAATATTTTCGTGGTAATATGGCATTACTCTGTCTTTGGTATCTTTTAAGCTTTCACCATTCGGTGGAGCAATATCGTAGCTTCTTCTCCAAATATGAACTTGTTCTTCTCCATATTCTTCGCGCATTTCATCTTTATTTTTTCCTTGAAGGTCGCCATAATGTCTTTCGTTTAAGGCTTCGTTTTTTTCAACGTGTAAATCGCTTTGACCAATATTTTTTAAAATAATATCTAAAGTTCTGTTAGCACGTTTTAAAACAGAAGAAAATGCTGCATCAAAATGAAAGATTTTCAATTTTTCGCCCGCTTTATTTGCTTCTTCAACACCTTTTTCGGTTAAATCCACATCAACCCATCCGGTAAATCTGTTTTCTAAATTCCATTGAGATTGACCGTGTCTTACGATAACTAAATTTGCCATGTTCTTATTTTTAGGATGTCAAAAATACCAATTTGATATCGGTAAACAAGAATTGATTTTAGGTGTTAAAAAAGTGTAATCAAATGGATGATTTCTTTTTATAGAAAATTGAACCATTATATTTGATGCATAATTAAGTTTAACCGTAAAAAACAAATAAAAATGGCTTTTGAATTACCAAATTTACCATACGCTCACGATGCGTTAGAACCTCATATTGATACCAAAACCATGGAAATTCATCATGGAAAACATCACGCAGGTTATACCAACAATTTAAATGCTGCTATTGAAGGAACTGAAATGGCAGGAAAATCAATTGAAGAATTAGTAATGAATCACTCTGATAATGGAGCTGTAAGAAATAATGGTGGTGGATATTACAACCACAGTTTATTTTGGCAAGTTATGTCTCCAAATGGAGGAGGAGCGCCAAGTGGAGCTTTAGCCGATGCAATAAATGCTGCTTACGGTTCTTTTGATGCTTTTAAAGATGCTTTTAACAAAGCTGCTGCCACAAGATTTGGTTCTGGTTGGGCTTGGCTTTGTGTTCAAAAAGGTGGAAAAGTTGAAGTTTGTTCTTCTGCCAACCAAGATAATCCGTTGATGCCAGGTATTGGTTGTGGTGGAACGCCAATTTTAGGGTTAGATGTATGGGAACATGCATATTACCTTAATTACCAAAACAGAAGACCAGATTATATTGCTGCATTTTGGAATGTAGTTAATTGGGATGAGGTTTCGAAAAGATTTGAAGCGAACAAATAATTTTTGCCCCTGTCAATATTTCTCAATTTAATTGAGAAATTAAAAAGCCTCCCGATTTTTCGGGAGGCTTTTTTTTGTTGTAGTAAAAGACATAAAAAAACCGCTTTCCCAAAACAGAAAAGCGGTTTATACTAAAAACAAATAATATTAATAAGGGAAAAGTTCGTCTTTGTTTAATTCAACAACATTTCCGAAACTAGCTAAAACTTCTTTGTTCAAATCTTTTTTATTGGCAATTAAGGCAATGGTAAATTGATTTCCTTTTACCTGATTGTCAAAGAATTGTTTCATGTCATCTAAAGTTGCTCTTTTGATTGTTTCATAATTATCTTTTCTGATGTCGTAATCTAAACCTTTGTCCAGGTTGTTTAAGTAACTCCAAAAAACACGGGTTTTAATTAACCTTTCAGATTCCATTTTGCTTAACAAAGCTTCTTTGGCCATTTCAAATTGCTTGTCGGCTTCAGGCATTTCATTCATTAGCTTAATCATTTCACCAACAGCATCTTTAAGTTTATCTGGCTGAGAGCCAACAAATGCTCTTAAAAAGTGTGGGTCTTCTTTTTTACTCGGAGCTGAGTAAGAAGCATAAGCAGAGTAGGCTAATCCTTTTGATTCTCTTATTTCTTGAAAAACAATAGAAGAAAGTCCACGGCCATAAAACTCATTAAATAATTCAGACATTGGCATTAATGTTTTGTCGAATAAAGGACCTTTGGCAATCATCATAATATCTGCCTGAACCATGTCATAATCAACAAAATATACTTTGTTGTTGTCTGTATTTTGGTATTCGAACTTTTTAGCCTCAGGCAGTGGGGTTAAAGTTTCTGGCATTTGGTGATTATTCATAACCATTTGCTCTACCTCTTTTTGGTTTTTGCTGCCGTAATACATTACCCTGTGCTCATAATTGAAAATATCATCAATTATTTTAGTTAATTCATTAGGATCTAAGTTTTCAAGCTCTTCGTTGCTTAGGTCATTCATAAACGGACTATTTTTTCCATACATGGCATAACTGTACAAACCAGACCATTTTATTTCGTCTTTGTTAAGTTTGCTATCAGACCTTTTTTTGATGATTCCTTTTACAAACTCATTGTAACTAGCTTCATCTGCTTTGGCATTATGCATAATGTCTTCAAGTAATTTAACAGCTTCGGGCATAGTGCTTTCTAAACCACTCAACCTAACATAACATCTGTTATCTGCTGCAAAAGTTCTAAAGTTTACACCAAGTTTGTAAAACTCTTTTTTTACATCTTCGGCAGATTTAGTTTCAGTACCTAAGTAGTTTAAATAATCAAACGCAAAAGGAATTTTTGGGTCTTCGTTTTTACCCAAATCAATAATAAATGCCATTTCAGACAATTCGCTGTAAATGTTTTTTACGTAGTGAAGTGTTAGCCCTTCTTTAGGATTTGAAGTTTGAATTGAAGTTTTATAATCTACAAATACGGGCTCAATTTTAGAGGCTTTTTCAGCTGATAAAGTTTTTAAAAACTCGCTTTCGGCATCTCTATTTATTTCGATAGGAGTAATTTGAGGTTTTTCAACTTTTACGATGTTTTCATCTTTACCTGTTCTTTTGTATACAATAACGTAGTTATCATTTATTTTTTTGTTGGCAAAATCAACTATTTGTTGTTTGGTAATTTGAGACAAATCATCTAAAAACTTTACTCTGTTGCTCCAAGGAATGTCTCTAACAAAAGCATCATTGATGAAATAAGCTCTATAGTTTTCTTCTCTTTTTCTTATTTCAGAAAGTTTTAAATTATTTAAAACTGCTTCCATCATTTCTTCTTCGAATTCGCCTTTTTTGATTTTGTCAATTTCGCCTAAAAGCAATTCTTTAACCTCATTTAAGTCTTGTCCATCTCTTGCTGCAGCATACAATTGCATGTCGCCATAATCTTTCAAGAAATTACTAAAGACAGAAGCTTGAAGAATTTTTTGTTGCTGTACTAAATTTAAATCTACTAAACCTGCTGTTCTGTTGGATAATAAATTTTGAATTAGGGTAACCATTTTTTCATCCTCACTGGCAATTCCGTCGAACCTGAAACCCATTTGAAGATAAGCGGCATCGGGGCCATAAACTTCAACTTCAACAGGAGCAGTAATTGGTTGCTCTTTGGCAAAGGTTGGTTTTTCAAGATTATCGTTGGTTGGTAAATCACTCCAATTGGCTTTAATGGTTTGTATAGCTTCATCTGGGTTTAAATCACCCGCCAAAATAATTGCCATGTTGTTTGCTCTGTAGTAAGTATTCCAATAGTTGTGGATGTTTACCATAGACGGATTTTTCAAATGCTCAGCCTCACCAATTGTAGTTTGTTGACCGTAAGGGTGAGTAGGGTAAAGGTTTTTATTTAGGGCTTGGTAAGATTTTCTAAAATCACTGTCTTGTCCTCGGTTAAACTCTTCGTAAACAGTTTCTAACTCAGTATGAAAAAGTCTTAAAACCAACTCTCCAAATCTTTCTCTCTCTAATTTAGCCCATCTGTTAAATTCGTTTGAAGGAATATCATTGATGTAAACTGTTTCTTCGTTACTAGTATAAGCGTTGGTTCCTTTCGCTCCAAATGAAGACATCAATTTGTCGTATTCATTAGGAATTGAAAACTTTGAGGCTTCTTGAGAAACAGAATCAATTTTTACATAAATCGCTTTTTTCTTTTCTGGGTCAGTTTCGTTTTTATGTGCTTCGAATAAGTTAGAAACTTCATCAAGCAATACTTTTTCAGCTTCCCAATTGCTAGAACCTAAGTTAGATGTTCCTTTAAACATCATATGTTCAAGATAATGAGCTAAACCTGTTGTTTCTTTAGGATCGTAGGTTGAACCAGCTTTTACACTTATTAAAGTTTGAATACGAGGTTCAGCATCGTTTGGTGAAATATAAACCTTTAGCCCATTTTCTAAAGTATATAACCTAACATTCATCGGGTCGCCTTCAACCATTTCGTAACTCATTCCGTTTTTGTCTTTCATGGTTTTTGTTTCAAATGGAGTGTTTGAAGTCTCTTCGTTTTTTGTGCCACAGGAGGAAAGCAATATGCTTGAGCCTATGGCTAGTAGAAATAATTTTTTCATATTTTTTATTGAGGATTGCGAATTTAAATTTTCTTTTCGTCTAATTGTTTCTGTAATGCAAACATTTCGTCTCTTAATCGAGCTGCTTCCATAAATTCCATTTTTCGAGCAGCTTTTTCCATAGCAGCTTTCACTTGGGCAATGCTTTTTTCCAATTGATTTGAATTCATGTAAGCTACGACAGGGTCTGCGGCTAAACTCGGAAGTTCAGGTTCTACATAAACTTTTGGTATTTTCTTACCAACAGCAGCAACTGCAGTAGATTTTATGATGCTTTCTTTTGACCTAGAAATTTGGGTAGGAGTTACGTTATTGTCTTGGTTGTACTTTAACTGCTTTTCTCTTCTTCTATTGGTTTCATCAATGGTTTTTCGCATGCTGTCAGTAATTTTATCAGCATACATTATTACCCTTCCATTTAAGTTTCTCGCAGCTCTACCTGCAGTTTGAGTAAGTGAACGGTGCGATCTTAAAAAGCCTTCTTTATCGGCATCCATAACTGCAACCAAAGAAACTTCAGGTAAATCTAATCCTTCACGCAAAAGGTTTACCCCAATTAAAACATCAAATTCTCCCAACCTTAAATCTCGTAAAATTTCTACACGCTCAATGGTATCAACATCACTGTGGATGTATCTACACTTTATTTCCATTTTGGTCATGTATTTGGCTAATTCTTCAGCCATACGCTTGGTTAAAGTGGTTACCAAAACACGTTCGTTTTTTTCGCTTCTAATTCTAACTTCCTCTAATAAGTCATCAACCTGATTGGTACAAGGCCTAACATCAATGGGGGGGTCTAAAAGTCCTGTTGGTCTAATTAATTGCTCTACCACAACTCCTTCAGCTTTTTTTAATTCATAATCAGCTGGAGTGGCACTTACATAAACTACTTGGTTGGTTAAACCTTCAAATTCTTCAAACTTTAAGGGGCGATTGTCCATGGCTGAGGTTAGCCTAAAACCATACTCAACAAGGTTTTTCTTTCGGGCAAAATCGCCACCATACATGCCGCCAATTTGAGGAACAGTTACATGGCTTTCATCAATTACCATCAAATAATCATTTGGGAAATAATCGAGAAGACAGAAAGGTCGAGAGCCTGGAAGCCTTCTGTCAAAATACCGTGAGTAATTCTCAATACCTGAACAATAACCTAATTCACGCATCATTTCTAAGTCGTAATTTACCTTTTCATCTAATCTTTTTGCTTCGAGGTGTTTACCTTGATTGTTAAAAAATTCTACTTGTTCCACCAAATCGTTTCCTATTTCTTTTTGGGCATTTAGCATGGTGTCTTTTGTGGTTACAAATATGGTAGCCGGGTAAATTTTTACTTCCTGAAATTGATCTCTAACTTGCCCATTAACAGGATCTAACCATTCAATACTTTCAATTTCATCTCCCCAAAAAATAATACGATATGCGTGATCGGCATAAGCCAAATAAACATCTACAGTATCGCCTTGAACCCTAAAATTACCTCTTTCAAGTTCGTTTCTAGTTCTAGAATAGAGCGAGGTTACCAATTGGTGAAGAAATTTGTTTCTGCTAATATGTTGACCAACATGAACAGAAATTACATTTTCTTCAAACTCTTTAGGATTTCCAATACCATAAATACAAGAAACAGATGAAACCACAATTACGTCTCTTCTGCCTGAAAGTAGAGAAGAGGTAGCACTTAATCTTAGTTTTTCAATTTCATCATTTATAGATAAATCTTTTTCAATGTAAGTATCGCTTGTTGGCATGTAAGCCTCAGGCTGATAATAATCGTAATAAGAAACAAAATATTCAACTGCATTATTGGGAAAAAACTGCTTAAACTCAGCATAAAGCTGGGCGGCTAAAGTTTTATTGTGGCTAAATATTAAGGTTGGTTTTTGAACATTTTGAATGAGATTGGCAATAGAAAATGTTTTTCCTGAACCCGTAACCCCTAACAATACTTGGTGTTTGTCGCCATTAATAATACCTTCGGTAAGTTGCTTTATGGCAATGGGTTGGTCCCCCGTAGGCTCAAAATCTGAAGTTATTTGAAATTCCATAAGTTAGAAGACAAATTTACTTTTTAAAATATTTAAAAAAGTCAAAAAAAAACCCGTTTAGCGAAAGCCAAACGGGTTAAATATTTAAGGGTAAATTATATTATTTACCTGCAATGCTTAATAACTCAACTTCGAATACCAAAGTAGCATTAGGACCAATTTTGCCGCCTGCACCTCTTGGGCCGTAAGCTAAATCAGAAGGAATTACAAATCTGTATTTTGAACCAACGTTCATCAACTGAACACCTTCTGTCCATCCTTTAATAACTTGATTTAAACCAAAAGTTGCTGGTTGACCTCTATCTACTGAACTATCGAAAACTTCACCATTAGGTAATGTTCCGTGATAATGAACAGTTACTTCGTCAGTAGCAGCTGGTTTAGGGCCATCACCTTGCGTTAAAACTTCATACTGTAAACCACTTTCAGTTGTAGTAACTTCTGGTCTTGCAGCATTTTGAGCTAAAAATTCAGCACCTTCTTTGGTTGCAGCTTCTTGTTTTTTAGCTTGTAATGTTTGAAAATAATTATTTAAAAAGTTACCAGCTTCTTCGGCAGTAATCATTGGTTCTGAACCTTCTGTATAAACATCTTCAATGGCTTTTGCCATAGCGGCTGGATTGATATCATCAAATCCTTGGCTTTTTATGTTATTAGCTATGTTTACACCTAAGCTATAACTTACACTATCAATTTCATTGTTAAGGTTAAATCCTTCTGTTTCCATACTGTTTTTAGAACTATTACATGAATAAAATAAGGAGAGAGCAACTCCTCCGATGAATAAATTTTTTAAAATCTTCATTTTTTTTAATTTTTAAGCGTGCGAAGGTAATATAATTCTATGCTCTTCAAAATTTCAGGGCTTCAAATAGCTGAATTTAAAGCTTTTTTAACGGTTTCTTGAAAAAGAGGATACTCAGGTAAGTTGTTGTGCGAACCACCTTGAATTGTAACTAGTTTTATTTTATCAGGATTTAAATGCGAAAGCATTATACTAGATTCATAAGGTACAGTTTGGTCGTTGGTGCCATGAAGTAGAATTACAGGACAATTTACATCTTGCAAATACTCGTTGGTTTTAAACCGATATTTTAAAATCATTGAAGTTGGGATAACCGGATAATGATGATCTACGGTATGTTTAAAATTAAAGTAGGGTGTAATTAAGATTAAAAAACTAGATGGGTATTGCGCAGCTAATTTTGCGGCAACACCGGTTCCGAGAGAGCATCCAACAAAGTTTATTTTTTCTTTATCGTATTTTTTTAGCATTTCATGATAGATAAAACCGGCATCGTTATGCACCATTTTTTCTCTCTTTATTTTGCCTGTGCTTTTTCCATATCCCCTATAATCCCAAACTAAAACATCCCAACCATGGGGTAAAAAATCGTTTGCACGATGGCCCCAAGAAGCAATGCTACCCGCATTACCGTGGCAATAAATAATTAATCCTTTTGAGTTTGTTGCTTTGAATAACAGGGCGTTTATCGAAACCCCTCTACGGGTATTAAAATTCAACTCTTCTATAGGTTGTTCAAAATCAAATTTGTAATCATTTGGTAAGGTTTCAGGATAAAAAATCAAGCGCTCTTGTTTTCTATACAAAATGTACATCATGAGTACAAGTAGTATTACCACAATGCCTAAAACGATTGATAAATAGCCGTAAAAATTCATTTCCTCAAAGAAAGTGAAATTGTTTTGTTTTCGCTACCAGATGAAGTTAAATTGGTGTTACTTTTTGGCTTTTTTTATTTCAACCTGAATATTTACACGACGCTCCAGAATGGCTTCTTTGCTATAAACAGCTTTTGAATTTGTGACTTCGGATAAATAACCGGCCATGTTTTCTCTTTCTCCAAGCGCAAGACTTTTAATCTTTATGTTAGTTGAAGGGTTTTCTAAATTTAAATAGGTTTTGATAGCGT
The DNA here is from genome assembly GCA_018609045.1 of Flavobacteriales bacterium. Classification (GTDB taxonomy): domain Bacteria; phylum Bacteroidota; class Bacteroidia; order Flavobacteriales_G; family Salibacteraceae; genus JAAZVO01. The sequence goes on along the minus strand of JABAYK010000173.1, from coordinate 11,172 downwards.
CAATTCTTCGTGCTGCTAGGTTTTTGTTGTAACTTTTTGATGCCAATGGACTTGAAAAACCTTGAAAGGTTATTTGCAAAGTATCAACCGAATTCTTCAATTCATCTATGTAGCTTTTAAGAGAATTTATATTCTCAAATGATTGATTTAATTGAATATCAAAGAAGTCAAGGGTTGAGTCAAAAGCTGTGTATTCTGTTTTCTGAGAAAGATATAGCTTATGAATTTCTTCATAATTCATGCTTGATGTAAGTTGATTTTTACCTGGTTTTGGAATATCATTCGGAAAGAAAACCATTGCAATTTTAGAAATATCAAAGTTTGGTTTTGGGGTTATCTGATTAATTGAAGTGTTTTTGGTTGCAATATTTTCTGCCAGTTCAATTTCTACAAGAGAGTCAGTAACTTCAACTGTGTCTTGTAGAATTTCTTCATGATGCTTGAAAAAGTATATGTCGTTACAACACGTTTCGCCTTTAACACTAAAACTACCTTTTCGGTTAGAAACAAAAGTTCCGTAAGGTTTTTCTTTAGAATAGTTGAAGTACAAATCGTTTACGGATGTGTTAATTGTGCTACCCAAATTTTCAGGAAAACTGTGGTTTTTAATATTTCCCTTTACTTTAAATACATCAAATCCACCATAGCCTTCATGCCAATCTGAACTAAAAAATAGAGCATTGCTATCAGCTAAAAAGTAGGGGGTAATTTCATTGCCAGGAGTATTTACCCGCTGACCCAAGTTTTCTGGTTTTGAGAATGAGTTACTTGAATATTTAGATGCCCAAATATCCAATTCACCAATTCCTCCATCTCTATTGGAAGCAAAAAGTAAAAATGTGTCTGCATCAATAAAAGCTATTCGTGGCTGTGTATTTACAGCATTTTTTGAATTGATAATTTCAGGTAATATTTCAATTGAAGTTATAGAGTCATCATCATTAGTTGAAATAAAAATTGCGCAAGAATTTGAAGTTTCGCAGAGAGTAACCAAGTTTTTATTATCCCACAATGGTGAGTAATTGGCCACATGAAAATACTTTTCTTGAAATAAAGAATCGATCAATTGCGGTTTTTGCTTGGAGCTTACAACTGCCCTTTGGAGCCTAATTCCTTTTTGGTCGGTTTCTTCCGCAAGTCGGTTGCTGTAATCAAAATCTTGGTAAATAAGTGTGGAGAAATTGATTAAGCTGTCTTCTAATAAAATGGGTGAAATTTCAGAGTGAATCGTATTGATACTTCTACCCAAATGCTCAACTTCAAAATATTTCGGGTTTTCTTCATTTTCTAAAGCAAATTCACAAGATTTTAATAGCTGCTTGGCTTTTGGAAGCAAAGGTTCTTCAATGGGAGCATATTTAATAAAGTCTGAAATATTCTTTTTAGCTTGTAAATACCTTCCATTAAATTGCTGAGAAATAGCCAAGTAAAACAAAGCTTCGTCATTGGTTTCTCTTAAAGGATGAAAATAAAAATACTCAAAGGCAAACTCAGCTCTTTTGTAGTTGTTATCTTTTAAAGTTGCGTGAGCATAATTGAGGTAAACATTCAAGTTTGTTGAGTCTAATTCATAAGCTTTTAAGTAATAATAAGAAGCTCCTGTATAATCTTCAATAGCTTGAGATTGCTCTGCCAACTCGAGATAATGCTTTGGCTTTTGGGCAAAAACTTGAACAGTTAAAACCAAAAATATTATTGATATGTAGAGATTCAACTTCATCAAATAAATGTTGGACAATGTTTAAATTTTCGATGACCTTCGTTAAAAACATTAAAAATGTAAACCAAGCCTATTTCGTAGGCGCCTCTGTAATTTGTTGCCACGTTAAATGCTGATGTATTTACATCATAGGCAAAACCAAATTGCCAACTTTGGTATCTTAATCCAATTGAAGCGGCAATAGCATCTTGCCATCTTGTTACAACTCCAAATAGTAAACTTTGGTAATTGAATTTTCCATTGCGTAAAATCCATTCGGCATTAATTCCACCCAATGTTTCTCGGTAATTGCCTTGTTGAGTATAAAATAGGTTTGGATAAATTAACCACCTTGAAGAAAGTGGAAACTGATAACCCAAACTTGCCATTAACCGATTTGAAAATGTTGAAGCATTGCCATCTATAACTTCAGGGTTTGTAAAGTTGAAATATCCACCTCCAAGTTTTAAAAAGTGGTTTTTACCCCATAATATTTTGTATTTAATTCCTCCTGAAAAATTTGGTTTGGCTCCGCTAAAATTTGTAGATGGTTCACCATTTGGGTTGTTGGTGTTAAAACTATTGTTGATGAATTGTCCACCAAAAGTCAAATTATTGAGGTTGACAGATTGTTGTAAAAACTCAGGAGAAAATCCAATTGACAATTCATGAGCTGAATCTAACAAGGGAATTCTATAGGCCAAGTTAAGAGCAAATCTATTGGTGGTAAAGTTTGAAGTTCCTGCAACATCATTCAAAAGGTGAAAACCAACACTTAATTTTTTAAAGAATTTAAAACCCGATTTCTCGAAACCTAAACCAAAAGTAGAGTAGGGCTTACTTACTTGTCTCCATTGGTTTCTGTGAATTGCCGAAACTCTGTAATTTCCTTTGAAATCTCCCGTGTTGGCTGGGTTAAAATAGGTTTGCAAAATCTCATATTGGGTAAAATGAATGTCTTGAGCGTTGATTTCAAAACTTACAATTAACAATATGAGGAGTAAAAGCTTTTTCATCTTACTAGAGTTAAATCTCCTTTTTTGAAAAACTTTTGGTTGTCAACGCACTCAATTGAGGCATCAAAATAATAAACTGCTTCGGGAGCATCTTCGGCCTTTATTTTACCATCCCAACTTGGATTGGTATTGTTTAGTGTAATTATTTTTTCTCCCCAACGGTTATAAAGGTTTACTTCAAAGTTTAAGATGTTTTTCCCGTACACTGAGAAAATATCATTGTTTGAGTCGCCATTTGGAGTAAACCCTGTCGGAATAAACAACTCGGGCTCATCGCATAAAATTTCTTTAACATAAACAGTTTTAATTGCTTTGTAGGTACAATTTTGATTTGATGGGTCTAAAATTTCAACTTCATATTGCGTGGTGGTTTGAGGTGTATCTTCAAATTGAAACTCTGTGGAAATATCTTTTGGATTAATCCAATTGTAAGAGTATCCATTAGGAAAAGCAGAAATAGTTACTGCTTTACCCAAGTAGACTGTATCGGCAGATGAGGTTATCAACACAGAATCTGGATTCAATTTACTTACTGTTACCGTAATTTTTTCGGTGGCGGGACAACCAGCTTGGTTGGTTGAATTTACAACATAGTTTAAGGTAGCGGCAGGACTCACCAATATTTGATTGCTATCGTTTTTAGACAATATTGCATTACTTGGCGTCCATGAATAATTTAAGGTATCATTTGGGTTGAGGGAAAATGCCTTAACCCAAATTGAATCACCAAGGCAAATAGAAGTATCATTTTGGGTTTGAAGAGCCAGCCCTGAAATATTAATTTGGGTGCTGTCTACACCAATACAGTTGTTTGTATTTACAACATGCAAGTAGTATTTGTTTACTGCATTTGGTGGCGTTACCAAGTGGTTGGGATCTAAAATAAAGTTTAAGGTATCCGTTAAATTTCTTGAAGTCGACCAAATATAAAACTGCACCTGACTAGGACTAGAACCCGTTAAAATTATCTCAGCAGTGTTGCATAAAGTAGTATCGGGTGAGGCGGTAACCAAAACAGAATCAACTTGAATAGGCAGAAAAATAGAATCTACACAAACACCATTATTTTGAAGTAGCGTAAATGTTTGGTTGCTATCGGTAAACAACTTTGTATTGGCTGAAATCGAATCTAAAACATTAGAAGAGTTTAACCACAAATAAGAATACTGGGGATTTGAAATAATACCTGAATTTATGGAATCGCCAAAGCATAAGTCTTTGGTTGCCAAAAATTGGGATGTGTCTTCTTCAATGTAAATAACCCTTGTGATTGTATCTGAAAGGTTACATGAATTGGTATCGCTTAAAGATAGCTTTATGGTATAAGCTCCTGGCGTGGTAAAAATCTTGGTTGGTAGTGTATCAGTAGAGCTAGTATTATCACCAAAATCCCAATAAAATTGGGTTGAAGATTGGGTTAAACTAGCGTTGGTAAAATTGGGAGAATAAGGAGCACAACCTTTTTCATCAACTGTAAAATCGGCAACCACCAAAGGCAATAAAAAGTCCATTTTAAAAACCCCCAAATTGCAACTTGCATTATTATTTGCAGAAAGTGCATTGGCAGGAAATATTGGAAAATCTGAATTTCCTCCACATCCTGCGCAAACAGCTTGGTAAATTTTTCCTTTCCTATCGAACCTACTTGTACCGCCATCCACATGTTCTGATGATTGGTTGCCGCCAAAATAACTTGCATAATTTACCTGTTGGGCATCGTCTGATAAAACAAAAAGGTAAAAATCGCTTCCATCGGTAGTAGTTTGCTGTGCCGTACCAGCTTTGATAAACATGCTATCAACCGTAGTTGAAATATTGTTTCCAGCATTAATGTTGGTTGTACCACCCCAACCCGAAAGGTAAATGGAGTTGCATAAGTCTACCAAAAATGCGGTTGGCGAAATATTTGGGTTTGCCCTTGGTCTAGCTTTGTCATCTTTTCCAAATCTTGTTGACCACCAAATTGAGTCTATTTCACTGTTAAATTTTATGATGAATTGGCCTGCATCGTAATTCAAATAATCTATAGAGTCAGGATCAAGGTTTACCACAAATGCTAATCCTTGACTTTCTGTTTGACCGAGCAAATAAATGTTTTCTTCTTTATCGGTTTCAACAAAATAAATTTGGTCGTATTTGTCTGTTCCGCAATAACTCGATTCTTGAAGCGTGTCTCCTGTAGATTTTATTCTACCTACAAAACCATCTGATCTTCCACCTACAAAAACTGAAAAAATAAAGTTTGAAAAGGCTGGTAAATCGTTAGAGTTAGTTCCTCCAGTAACGTAAACATCGTTGTTTTTTGTAATAGCTAAACTGTATAGCGCATCATCTGCATTTCCACCATAAAATGAGCTCCATAAAATTTGCGATAAATCAGCATTTAGCTTAATGATAACGCCATCTTGTCCTTGTCCCTTTGTTGGTTGAAATGGATTTCCAACCATTGGAAAATCCGAACTTTTTGTGCAAGTAGCAATGTAAACGTTGTCTTCAGAGTCAATCTCAATTTCGCCCCTTACTTCATCTGCATAGTTGTATTTTAAAGAATCAACATTGTTTATTCCATCATTTTCGGCTCCACCAATAAAGGTGGAAGCCATTAAGGAAGTTCCATCAATACTAAATCGGGTTACGAATAAATCACATGAAACAGCATAATTTACTCCTAACCCATTAACTAAATTTATTGGGGTGTTACCAGATTCGAAAGCAGTATCATAAGCATTTTTGGTTGTAGGAAAATTAAATGATCCTGTAGTTCCAAAAACATACAACTCATCTCTTGTATTTACAAAAAGACTATGAGGCATTTCATCGGCAAATCCACCTATATAAGTTGAATAAATTAAAGAAGTTCCATCTTGTGCGAATTTTGAAATACCAATATCTGTACCTGCAACCCCACCACCACCAACTCCACCTTTAAAGGTATTTTGAAAAGCACCAAGTGTAGTAGGATAAGTTCCATTGGCCCCAAAAATGGTTGAACCAGAAAATAAATGACCTTCAGAGTCGAAAGTTGCTGTATAACCAAAGTTGTTTGAAGTAGAGCCAGAATAGGTTGAAAAAATTAAGGTAGGGTCTATTATCAAAGGAAGATTTTTGTTGTAGTTGCCCACTTCAAAACCAATTTTGTTGTTGTTTAAAACAAACTTACATTCAACTTCAAATTTTTGATTGTTAATTACTTGGTAGGCATAAGGAGAGTCCTCTTCAATAGTTCCTAAGGCAGTTTTGTAAACCAATTTTCCCTTATTAAGGGATGCTTTTACACCCTCAATGTTTTGGATGATTTTATTGGGATTTGCATTTGGCTCAACAAAGTATTCGTATTTAAGTGAACCTTTATCGCTAAACCATTTTACATGAATGTTGGGGTATAAATTTTCTACCCAAAGTGATTTGGCCGGATAAATTCCAGTGGCTTTTACATCTCCTAAAAAATAGTTGAGGTAATAATTAAAATTTTCGGTTTCGTTTATAATAGGGTTTGGATTAGAGTTTACCCAATTGAGTTTAAACGCATGGCAATCAATTAAATCATTTGGTTTTAAAGGTTTAATTCCCTCATGGTTGTTGCTTATTTTTTGTTGATCGAAAAAGAAATAAGTTATGGTATTGTTTTCGATAAAAAGATTACCCGATGGAATATCAACTCTGTAATTTACATTGGCATGAAACTGCCCTTTGTTTTTTACGAAAGCATAATTAGGGTAGTGATCGTGCCCAAAAGACAAGAAAGAAGTAAAAATGAAAAAGAAAATTAGTAATCTTTTATCCAAATTAATTGCAAATCCTCAAATGTAATAAGACGAAGGTTGCTAAAAAGGTTGCATGTAATTTTTGATGCAATCATTTTTAAGATATTAAAGTCAAATTGGTTTAATTTGATTTTCTAAAAATTGGATAGAAATAGAGAATGAATTGTTGGAAATTTAAAGTTTGGATTTTTTGTTTACTTGCCTTTTTTACTTCCCTTCAAAC
>JABAYK010000173.1:0-4460 GCA_018609045.1 Flavobacteriales bacterium | reverse complement strand
AACCATTTCAGATAATAATTGGCAATTCTTAACTTCAGACCCCGAAAGAAAAGATTACGTTTCTTGCAATTTAAAAGGTTTTGGGAAAGATCTAGATTCAATAGGAATAAGGTTTAAGGGCTCTTACGGAACACTTTGGTCATGCTTGGATGAGGAAAACAACTTAACCTGCAGTAAACTTTCTTTAAAGCTAGATATTAATTATTTTTTTAAAGATCAGGAGTTCTTTGGTATTAAGAAGTTAAACTTACATAGTATGGCTCGTGACCCATCAAAAATGCGAGAAAAACTAGCTTATGATTTTTATAGAGAATCAGGTTTGCCCGCCCCTTTGGCTGCTTGGGTTAAAGTAAAAATTAATGGAAAAAATATGGGAGTTTATGCTTTAATTGAGCAAGTTGATAACGATTTTTTAGTAAGAAATTGGGGAAATAATGATGGCTTTTTATTCAAGGAGGCTTACCCCAATACTCCTGATACTAATTATTTAAAATCTCACCAAAAAAATCACAAGAGCAAAAATGGTGGAGTTGCTTATTTAGACTTTATAACTGAAATTCCCTTAGCCAATGAAAAATCTTGTTTAAACAACTTTATTGATATGAAGCAGTGGGTTAAATACTTAGCCATTGAAAAACTAATAAATAATTGGGATGGAATAACTACATTTTATTGCAGTCCGATGGGTTTTTGTTTTCCTCACAATTATTATTGGCATTTGCAGGAAACTAAATTTACACCGATAGTTTGGGATGTTGACTTAACCTTTAATTCTAAAAAGTTTTGGGATGGTTATCCTGCTTGGTATGATGATGTTGAAAATTGCAACATTATGGAATATCCTGGTGGTGCCTTTTTGTTGCCATCTCAATGCGATGGGCTGTTAATTTTTACCAAGAAATTTTATTTCGAGGAATACAAATCGGCTCTAGAAAGTTTGATACAAACCAATATTTCATCTAGAAAAATATTTGAAAAAGTCAATCAATATAAAAGTTTACTTCAGCCCCATTTAAAAGATGAATTAGAAATAACTGCTTGGCAAATTGAGGTAGAAAAGTTGAAAAGCTATATTCAATATTTGGCTGATGCAGAAACCAATTGGCAAACTAATAAAGCGCCAAGTAAACTAGAAATTGATTTTACTCAACCTACAAGTTTTACTTCTTGGTCGAACACCCAAACTATGGCTGAGTTGGTTGGAGATTATAATGTTGGCTCATCAGTAAAATCTCAAATCTCAAATGGAAATTTAGATTTGGAGTTTCAAATTAACAAGCAACTAAATGGTCAAAATGGATGGGCCACTTTAAAAATTCCTACCCAAAATAATTTCGATTTAAACAACAAAAAACGCATCAACATCAAGTTAAATACGAATTGGGAGGGAAGCCTACAGGTTACGCTAGGTTCAGAAAGTTACACAGACCCTAAAGTTTCAGAATATTATGGATGGGTTGTTTATGTTGATTCTAAAACTCAATCAGTACAACTTCCATTTGATGAAATTAAATTTCAACAATGGGCAAACGTGAACCAAAATACTGTGCTTGAAGAGGTTTTAAAAAGTGTAACTTTCCTTCAATTTTCCCCATTCAAAAACCCAAATAATCAATTGGAAAAGCCCATTAAAATTGAACTTATTGAAGTTATTGTAGAATAACTTTATACCATTTCTCGGTGGCCAACCCACACAAACCTTCTATTCACAAAATTAGCATCGGCAAAACTTGCATTGCCTGCTGCGTTTCCGCTTGTGCCATGAAAATCTGAAAATGCTGCGTGTTGGTTTATCCAAAAGTTTCCTTTTAAATTGAAAGTTACTGGAGTAAAAACTTGTTCCATCTCCTCCTTAATTTTTGTTTTTAATTTTTCATCTGTACAAAAAGCCAAAAAGGTGATGGCGCCATTTTCGGCTGCATTCTGTTTGGCTAAACTCAAGCTTTCATCAATGCTTATGGTTTTTACAATTTTAAAAATTGGTCCAAAATGTTCTTCAAAAATTAAGTTTTTGTTTTTGGAAATGGTTTCAATAATTAATGGAGTAGAGGTTTGACCTTTGGCATTTTCAATGGATTTTGCATTTAAAACCTTTGTTTCTTTAAGGTTTATCGAGTTTTTTATGGTTTCAATAGTTTTGTTGCTCTGAATGTTTGCCATTGTGCCAACTCCAATTTGAGGGTGCCCAATTAAACTGTTAATTTCTTGCTTTAACAAATCCAATACTTCAGGATAACTAACAGTTCTTTCAGGAGTTTTTACTCCTTTTTCAGCAATAAAAATATTTTGTGGGGATGTACACATTTGGCCTGAATACAATAACATAGAAAAAGCTAAATTCTGCAAGCTTTCTTTAAGGTTGTTGCTTGAGTCAATGATAACTGAATTGATAGCAGATTTTTCTGTGAAAGTTGTTTTACCTGATAAGTCTTCAATGTAATTGCCAAAACTTGTGCTTCCTGTATAATCAATAACTTTAACCAAAGAGTTTTCGCAAAGTTGTTTTGTTATTGGATTACCCAAAGTATCAGGGGCCAATTGAATTAAATTTTCGGGTAACCTTGCGGCAATCAGCGCTTTTTGAATTTCTTCTACCACAATGGCAATGGGTAAAATGGCTTTTGGGTGAGGTTTAACAATAACAGGGTTTCCGCACATTAAATTGGCAAAAATTCCTGGTACAGAATTCCAAACCGGAAAAGTTGAACATCCAATTACAACTCCAATTCCCTTCGGTATAGGTTTAAATTCTTTTTGCAAGATAGCGGAGCTTTTCCCCATTGGTTTTTCCCAAATTATATTGGTGTTATACCTTGTTAATTCTTGGTATGCCATGCCAATTGTTTCGAGAGCTCTATCTGCAGCATGAGGTCCTGAAGCTTGAAATGCCATCAAAAAAGATTGACCAGTAGTATGAATTGTGGCGTGAACAATTTCAAAAAAGCGCTCTTTAATTCTTTCTAAAGCATCAATACAAAAATCGGCTCTTTGTATTGGAGTTAATTGCTTTAATGTTTTTTGGTATGAACTTGCGGTTTTTACCAAACTATCAGCCGATGAGGCTGGATATTTTATGTTTAATGGCTCAAGTGTAACTGGGCTTACTTCTTCACCAATCCAAGTTACTTCTTTTCCAAAACTTAAGGTTTTAAAGTATTTACCGAGGTTTTTTGAAAATTTTTGCTCACCATTTTTCAACCACTCTTCAGGGTAGGCTTTATGGTGCTCTGGGTAAAAACTAAAAAAGGCTCTGTTTTTTAAAGCTTCCTTAAGTTCAGATAATATTTCTTGGTTTGACTTCATAATATTTGGTACTTTTCACAAAATTATTGTAAACATACACAAGCCTATTATCTTAAAGCCATGAAAACATATATTCTTTGTTTCATTTCTGTTTTTCTATTGAGTATTGGTGTAAAAGCGCAAGTTTCAAAAATTATTATCAACGACCAATCTGGTTTAATTAATAATGCCAACAGAAACTATTTAAATCAAGTTTTAGCTGCCGAAAAAATAAAAATTGATGATTTTTTAGATTATGAAAACCGTTGCGATTACACCTATATTTTTATTGCTAAAGTAGAAAGTGAGTTCGTTTTAAGCGCTAGAGATTGCAATAAAGTATCTAAAGGGCAAGTAACATTTGCTGAAGAATTGAGGTTAGCTAATGATGAAGGAGTTGCAAAAGCACTGGCTTCTGAAATTATAAAAATGATAGGTATTGAAGGTTCGGATACTCCTGTTTCCAAATCAAGTCTGGTGTATGAAAACCATCACGATTCTAGATATTATTTTGCACCAACGGCTTATAATCTAAAAAAGGGTGAACTCTATTATAACACTTTATACTTTTTGGTTCATGATGTTCAATATGGTATAAACGATTATTTCTCAATGGGATTAGGAACAACCATTATTGGTTTACCGGCTTATGTTACCCCGAAATTTAGTTATCCAATAAGCGATAAAGTTTCCATAATGGCTGGCGATTTATTTGTTTTCGGAACTTATGGTTTAAACTTTAATTTTAACCTAGCTTATACAGGTTTAACCTTTGGGAGTAAATCTAAAAATGTTTCTGTTAGCGGAGGTTATTTAACGTCAAGTGAGTTTTCGAGCGGTAAGGGATTACTCAATATTTCTACCATGTTAAACATGTCGAAGTATTTATATTTTGTTTCAGAAAACTACCTTTCCTCTATTGATAATCAATTAACAGCCAATAGAATTTCTGGATATACAACAGATAATTATGGATATACTTATCCTGATTATGAATACAGAGATTTTACCTCTTCCTCTTCATTTGTAGGAGGTTTTAGCGGAGTTAGATTTATCTTTAAAAACCAAGATGTACAAAGTATTCAGGTTGGTTTTATGTATTTAATTCCATTCAACCAAAAAATACCTGCTACCATTAAAAATAGTAATTGGACCTACAACAATTCAAATGTTCCTAA
>JABAYK010000046.1 GCA_018609045.1 Flavobacteriales bacterium | reverse complement strand
GGAGCATTATATTCATCTATTGGGGTAGGAACGGCCACAATAAAAAATGTTGCTTCTCTTAAATCTTCAATATCCGCAGTGAATTGAATATCGCAGCCTTCAAATGCAGAGCTTTCTAATTCTTTTGAAGGGTCGATGTTATTTTTCATCATTTCAACCCTTTTTTGGTTGATATCGAAACCAATTACACTAATTTTTTTTGCAAACTCTATGGCGATAGGTAAACCAACATATCCTAATCCTATTACAGCAACTTTGGTCTCTTTATTTAGAATTTCTTTAATCATTACTTTATTTTAAAAACTTTTTTATTATCGATTTTATATTTTTCATTACTCTCAGGGCATGTAGCCTCATTTTGGTCGTTGAATATTAATTTATGACCATATTCACTCATCCATCCAACTTGTTTTGCTGGATTGCCAATTACTAGTGCATAATCAGGAATTTCTTTGGTTACTACAGCACCTGCGCCAATAAAGGCATATCGACCAATATCATGACCACAAACTATTGTTGCATTTGCACCAATACTTGCACCTTTTTTAACCAAAGTTTTGGTGTATTGTCCTCTTCTATTAACACCGCTTCTCGGGTTTATTACATTGGTAAAAACCATTGAAGGTCCTAAGAATACATCGTCTTCACATATTACACCTGTGTAAATAGAAACATTATTTTGGATTTTTACATTTTTACCCAAAACCACTTCTGGAGATATAACACAGTTTTGGCCAATGTTACAGTTTTCTCCTATTACACAATTAGGCATGATGTGCGAAAAATGCCAAACTTTTGTTCCTTTTCCGATAGAACAACCTTCATCTATAATTGCTGTGTCGTGAACGAAATATTCCATTTATTTTTCAAATGCTTTAAAATCCTTGTGCTCTTTTTTATAAAGTTCTTCTGGAGGCAAAGATTTAAAATAATCGTAAGTAATTTTTAACCCTTCTGCTCTAGAAACTTTTGGTTCCCAATCGATAATTTTTCTTGCCTTATCAATATTGGGTTGCCTTTGCATCGGATCATCCGTTGGAAGAGGTTTGTTAATAACCTTTTGGGTTGTGCCCGTAAGTTTAATTATTTCTTCTGCAAATTCTGATATTGTAATTTCATCTGGATTACCAATATTCATGGGCATAGTATAATCACTCATTAATAAGCGATAAATACCTTCTACCAAGTCATCAACATAACAAAAAGACCTTGTTTGGTTTCCTTTGCCAAAAACAGTTAAATCTTCGCCTCTCAAGGCTTGACCAATAAATGCTGGTAATACTCTACCATCATTCAGTCTCATTCTGGGGCCATAAGTATTAAATATTCTTACAATTCTAGTTTCTAATCCGTGGTAAGTATGATAAGCCATGGTCATAGCTTCTTGAAACCTTTTAGCTTCGTCATACACTCCTCTAGGCCCTACAGGGTTTACATTACCCCAGTACTCTTCTGTTTGTGGATGAACTGTTGGATCTCCATAAACCTCTGATGTAGATGCAACTAAAATTCTAGCGTTTTTAACTTTTGCTAAACCTAATAAATTATGAGTACCCAAAGAGCCAACTTTTAAGGTTTGGATGGGAATCTTTAAATAATCGATAGGGCTAGCTGGCGAGGCAAAGTGCAATATGTAATCTAATTTACCCGAAACATGAACAAATTTTGAAACGTCATGATTGTAGAATTCAAAATTTTCATGTGGAAAAAGATGACTGATATTTTTTAAGTCACCGGTAATAAGATTATCTATCCCGATTACCTTATAACCTTTATCAATAAATTTATCGCAAAGGTGCGAACCTAAAAAACCTGCTGCACCCGTTATTAAAACTGTTTTCATTGTTTTTGTTTTTACCTTCCGATACTGAAATATTGGAAACCTAACTCAGTCATGTGATCTACTTCATAAAGGTTTCTTCCATCAAAAATTACTTTGTTTTTAAGTAATGAGGCAACTTTATCGAAATTAGGATTTCTAAATACGCTCCATTCGGTAGCAATAAATAATGCATCTGCATCTTTTATTGCTTCATATTGGTTGTTAGCATACTCAATCTTATCTCCAATAACTTTTTTTACGTTATCCATAGCTTCTGGATCATAAGCAATAACTGTAGCTCCTTTTTCAACTAATTTTTCAATATTATAAAGGGCTGGTGCTTCTCTAATATCATCGGTATTTGGTTTAAAGGCTAATCCCCAAAGAGCAATTCTTTTTCCTTTTAAATCTCCACCAAAATGATTCATTATTCTTGGGAACATTATGGTTTTTTGGTTTAAGTTCACATCCATAACCGCATCTAAAATAGAAAAGTGATAACCAGCCTCATTAGAAGATTTTACCAATGCTTGAACATCTTTTGGGAAACAACTTCCGCCGTAGCCAATACCTGGAAATAAAAACCTTTTTCCAATTCTTGTGTCAGAGCCAATTCCAATTCTAACCATGTCCACATCTGCTCCAAGCTTTTCGCATAGGTTGGCAATTTCATTCATAAATGAAATTTTTGTGGCCAAAAAGCTGTTTGCTGCATATTTTGTAAGCTCAGCAGATTTTTCGTCCATAAAAATAATAGGATTACCTTGGCGAACATATGGCTTATAAAGCTCATCCATAAGCTTTTTAGCTCTTTCAGAGGAAAGACCAACAACAACCCTATCTGGTTTCATAAAGTCTTCTACAGCATAGCCTTCTCTTAAAAACTCTGGATTAGAAACGATATCAAAATCTACAGTGGCATTTTTTGCAACAACAGCTCTTACTTTATCAGCGGTTCCAACCGGAACAGTACTTTTATCAATTATTACTTTGTAGTTGGTAATTATTTTTCCTAAATCTTCAGCTACCCCTAAAACATAAGAAAGATCTGCGCTTCCATCTTCACCAGGAGGTGTTGGTAAAGCTAAAAATATTAAAGCGGCATCATCAACAGCATCTTTTAAGTTAGTAGTAAAAGTCAATCTGCCTTGTTCGATATTTCTTTCAAACAAAACTTCTAATCCAGGCTCATAAATTGGAATTTGCCCGTTTTTCATTTTGTTTACTTTGTTCTCATCAATGTCAACACAAATAACTGTGTTTCCTGTTTCTGCTAGGCAGGTTCCGGTTACCAAACCAACATATCCTGTGCCTATAACTGCAATTTTCATAATTATTTTTAAAAAAATTCTTTTACTTTATTTACTATGTATTCTAGCTGATCTTCAGCTAACTCAGTGTGCATGGGTAAACTTAAAACCCTACTGCATAAATCTTCAGTTTTTGATAAATCTGTATTTACCTCAAACTTTTGAAACCCTTTTTGTTTATGGATAGGTATTGGATAATAAATGTTACATGGAACGCCATTTAGTTTTAGAAATTCCATCAAGCCATCTCTTAATTCCGGTGTTTTTAAAACCATAGTGTACTGATGATAAGTATGGTTTGAATAAGACTCAACAAAAGGGGTTTGTAATTCACTTATTGCGTTTAGATGAGAGTTGTAAAAATCAGCAGCATCTTGTCTAGACTTTATGTATTCATCTAAATATTTCAATTTTACATCTAAAACCGCTGCCTGAATTGTGTCTAATCTTGAGTTGCATCCAATAAGCTCATGATGATATTTTATTTTTTGCCCATGATTGGCTACCATTTTTATTTTAACAGCCAATTCATCATCATTGGTAAAAATTGCGCCTGCGTCACCAAATGCACCTAAATTTTTAGATGGAAAAAAAGATGTAGTACCAATTGTGCCTATTGTACCTGCGGTTTTTGTAGTTCCATCAGAAAAAGTATAAGTGGTATTTATGGCCTGAGCGGTATCTTCAATTACAAATAGGTTGTGCTTTTTAGCGAACTCTAAAACTCTTTCCATATTAGCGCATTGTCCATATAAATGAACAGGGATAATGGCTTTAGTTTTTGAGGTAATAACGTTTTCAAGTTGATCTACATCTAGCGTGAAATTATTTTCATTTACCTCAATAAAAACTGGTTTAAGGTTTAACAAGGCAATAACTTCGGCAGTCGCAATGTATGTGTAACTAGGAGTAATAACTTCATCGCCTGGTTGTAAATCACAAGCCATTAAAGCTATTTGCAAGGCATCAGTTCCGTTTGCGCAAGGAATAACATGCTTAACTCCAACTTTTCTGGCAAGGTTATCAGCAAATGTTTTTACTTCAGGGCCACCAATAAAATTTCCTGATTTTACCACTTGCAATATGGCATCATTAACCTCGTTTTCGATTCTTTTATACTGGGTTGAGAGATCTACTAATTGAATGCTATTCATAAATTTTATTAAAGGAGTGCGAATATAACTAAATTTGATGCCTGAGAATTGATATAACTCAATGAAAACAAGACTTTTTGCATTTTTTATTTTTTATTTTTTAATCTTCAATTTAGGTTCTACTTTAAGGGCTCAAACTGTTGTTAAAGATTCTTCGATTACTGTGCCAATGTTTCAAATAAGTGTTGGGGTTCACTCGCCGGGAGGTGATTTGAAATCTAGATTTGGCAATTTTGCAACTCTAGGAGGAGGGTTTAGTATTAAAACTAAAAAGAACTATATACTAGGCACAGAGGGATATTTTCAGTTTGGTGGAGATGTGAAAGAGCTTGAGGTTTTAGATTTTTTAAGGAATGGTAACGATCAAATAATCAACCTCGGTGGTAGGTATGCCAATGTTGTTTATTTCCAAAGGGGAGGTAATTTTACTTTCACTTTTGGGAAAGTTTTTCCAATATTGGGACCAAATCCTAATTGTGGTTTAAGAACAACTGTTGGATTAGGTTATTGGCAGCATAAAATAAAAATTGTAGATAAAGAGGGAGGTGTTTTCTTTTTAAGAGATGAATACCTCGCAGGGTTTGATAGAAAAACTGGAGGTTTTGTTTTGAACGAATTTATTGGATATAATCACCAAAGTAATAATAGAATAATAAATTTTACTGCAGGCTTTGAGTTTTCTCAAGGCTTTACCCAAAGTTTAAGAGATTACGACTTTGCAACAAAACAAAAAGATGTTCAAAATAGAACCGATTTGTCTTATGGCCTTAGAGTAAGTTGGTTTATTCCATTGTACAAAAAATCGCCACAAGAGTTTTACTTTTATTAAATGGTTTTTACCTATAATTTTTTTGTTAGGCTTTATGCTTTTGTGGCAGCAGTGCTTTCGCCTTTTAACCAAAAAGCCAAAAAGTGGATTTATGGAAGAGTAAATTGGGGTAAAAATATTCCTGAAAAAACTTTGCAAAAAAGACTTTGGTTGCATTGTGCCTCATTAGGGGAATTCGAACAAGCAAGACCTATTGTTGAAAAACTAGTTGCAGTTAATAAGTGTGAATTAGTAGTTAGCTTTTTTTCACCATCGGGCTATGAGGTACGGAAAGATTACGCACTAGCAAATGCAGTTTTTTACCTTCCTGTGGATACAAAAGAAAATGCAAAAACTTTTGTTTTAAAGTTACAACCTGATGCAATAGTCTTTGTAAAATATGATTTGTGGTTTCACTTTATCAATGAAGCAAAAAGGCAAAGCATTCCAATGTATTTAATTTCAGCTGTTTTTAGAAACAACCAAATATTTTTTAAATCGTGGGGAGGAATTTTTAGAGGTATGCTCAATAATTTGGATGGAATTTTTGTTCAAGATGAAGAATCAGTATCAGTATTAAAAACAATTAATATTGATGCAAAAGTTGCAGGTGATGTAAGGTATGATAGGGCTTTAGAAGTTTTGAATGAATCTTTTGAAGATAAATTTATTGAAGAATTTGTTGCACAAAAGTTTACGGTAATATTTGGTTCTACTTACAATATTGAACACCATTGGATTAAGCATTTAGCAGAAGAGTTAAGGTTAATGAATATTGATTTCAGAATTATTTTGGCTCCTCACCAAATTGATGCCGATAACATGGTTGATGTTAAAGAGCATTTCCCTAATGCTTATTATTATTCGAGTAGTCATTTAAAACCAATTAATAACTTAAAAAGCAAAATATTGGTTTTAGATACTATGGGTATGTTAACCTACGTATACCGCTTTGCAAATTTGGCTTATGTAGGAGGGGGATTTGAAACTTCATTGCACAATGCTTTAGAAGCTGCTGTTTATGGAATTCCTGTTGTTGTTGGTCCAAATCATTTAAAGTTTCCAGAGGTTGATAAACTAATATCTTTAGGCGGTTTTGTTCAAGTAAACTCCAAAATCGAATTTATCAATTTGTTTAAAGATTCCTTTTTAAATCAAAATACAGAAAACAAAAAAGGCGACATAAATGCCGCCTTTGTAAAACAAAATGCAGGAGCTTCTAAATTGGTTTTACAAGCCCTTGAAAAACATTTTTAAATTTCTAAAAGCCAAGCAAAAATTAGCGGGGCCACAATTGTAGCATCACTTTCTATAATAAACTTTGGTGTATCGATATCTAATTTACCCCAAGTGATTTTCTCATTTGGAACTGCACCAGAATATGAGCCATAACTTGTGGTAGAATCAGAAATTTGACAGAAATAACTCCAGTAGGGAATTCCTTTTTCTTCTAAATCTTGGTGTAACATAGGTACAACACAAATTGGGAAATCGCCTGCAATTCCCCCGCCTATCTGAAAGAAACCTATTCCGTTATCTGGTGTAGTATTTTGCTTGTACCAATCTGCTAACCAAATCATGTATTCAATTCCAGATTTTACAGTAGATGGTTTATTTAAGCCTCTAATGCAATGGGCTGCAAAAATATTTCCCATGGTGGAGTCTTCCCAACCGGGGCAAATTATTGGAAGATTTTTTTCAGCAGCAGCTATCATCCAAGAATCTTTTGGATCAATCTCATAGTGTTCTTCCAAATCGCCAGATAGTATCATTTTGTACATGTACTCATGAGGAAAATATCTTTCGCCCTTAGCTTCAGCTTCTTCCCATTGTTTCGCAATGTTATGCTCTAACCTTCTAAAAGCTTCCTCTTCTGGAATACAAGTATCTGTAACTCTATTTAGGCCATCTTGTAATAAATCCCATTCTTCTTTAGGTGTTAAATCACGGTAATTCGGAACTCGCTTATAATGGCTGTGAGCTACCAAGTTCATAATATCTTCTTCTAAATTGGCGCCAGTACAAGAGATTATTTGTACTTTATCTTGCCTAATCATTTCGGCTAAAAGCTTGCCCATTTCTGCTGTGCTCATTGCACCGGCAAGGGTAATCATCATTTTTTTGCCAGATGCTAAATGGTCTTCGTATCCTTTAGCGGCATCTACCACAGAGGCTGCATTAAAATGGAGGTAATATTTTTTAATAAATTCTTCTATTTTCATTCTTTGTTTTTTTTGTGATGAAAGTATTCCGCAAGCATTCTGTAATAAAGTTTAGCGGCTAAAAAGTCTGAAGCTTTAGCGTTAGGGTTGGGGCAAAGTTCATTAATATCCCAACCTACAACATTTGTTCGTTTAAAAATCCGTTTCAGTAATTTCATTACTTGATACCAAGTTAACCCTCCGGGCTCAGGGGTTCCTGTAGAAGGCATTATTGATGGATCAAAAGCATCTAAATCTATGGTGATATAAACATTTTTTGTTGTTAGCTTCAATACATCTTTTACCCAATTATTTCTGTTGCAAATATCATGAGCGAAAAAAACTTTCTTTTTATCAAGATAAGGAAGCTCTTCCGTATCCATACTTCTAATTCCTATTTGAATTAAATTGGTGTGCTTTTGAGCTTCAGCCAAAGCGCAAGCATGATTGCATTTACTTCCGTGATATTCTTGCCTTAAATCTGAGTGAGCATCAATTTGAATAACAGTTAAATCTTCAAATTTTTCGTAAAAAGCTCTAATAGCACCAATGCTTATAGAGTGCTCACCTCCAAAAAGAGTTACAAGTTTATCTTTTTCTAGAAATGATTTTGTAGTTTGATATACCGATTCGGTCATAGCTTCGGGTGAGCTATTTTCAGAAACTGGATCAGCCAAGAAAACGCCATTTTTATAGGGTTCGCTTTTGGTTTCAATATCATATAATTCCATGTTGGCAGAAGCATCTAAAAATGCTTCTGGGCCTTTGTCTGCTCCTTTTATCCAGGTGCTTGTTCCATCGTATGGCACAGGAATCAATACTGTTTCAGCTGATTCTAATAATGCGTATTCATCTTCTATACCTGCGTAATTCATTTTTTAATATCCTAAAATTGATAACATTTTTTCTACTTTTTGTTCTTCTGCAAAAAGCTTAGTTTCTATTTCGCCTTTTTCGTTTTTGTTTAATATTATGTGCTTTGGGGCAGGAGTGAGGCAATGTTGTATTCCACCATAACCTCCAACAGTTTCTTGGTAAGCCCCTGTGTGGAAAAAACCAATTAGTTGATTTGCTTTTTCGTTGTATTCTGGCAAGTAAATGGCATTTGAATGCTGCTCTGAGTTGTAATAGTCGTCGCTATCGCAGGTTAAACCGCCAAGAAAAACTCTTTCGTAAGGTTTATCCCAATTATTTATGGCGAATAAAATAAATCTTTTGTTAATTGCCCAAGTATCTGGCAAGGTGGTCATGAATGATGAATCAATCATGTTCCATTTTTCTTTATCGTTTTGTTGCTTTTGCCCAATAATCGAATAAACAACAGCTCCAGCTTCGCCAACAGTATAAGAGCCAAACTCGGTAAAAATGTTTGGTTCTTCAACCCCTCTATCGTTACACATTATTTTTATTTGACTTACAATTTCTTCAATCATATATTGGTAATCATAATTGAAGGAAAGTGATTGCTGTATTGGAAACCCACCGCCAATGTTTAAAGAATCTAAATGCGGACAAACCTCCTTTAGGTTACAATAAACCGAAACACATTTTGCCAATTCATTCCAATAATAGGCAGTGTCTTGAATTCCGGTATTTATGAAAAAATGAAGCATTTTTAATTCAAGCCATTCTTTGTCTTGAATTTGATCGATGTAAAAAGGAACAATATCCTTATACCCAATACCTAAGCGAGAGGTGTAAAATTCAAATTTTGGATCTTCTTCAGATGCTATTCTAATTCCAAATTTTAATTTTTCTTTTACTAGATTTTGGTAAACGGTAAGTTCTTTTTTATTGTCAATTACAGGAATTAAATTTTCAAAACCTTCATTTATTAATGCAGCAGATTTTTCTATGTAATCGATTTTTTTAAAGCCGTTACAAACAATAAATTGCTTCTTGCTTATCTTTCCTTTTTCAAATAATTGCCTAACAATATCAATATCAAACCCTGATGAGGTTTCTAAATGAACATCGTTATTTAAAACTTCATTTAAAATAAACGAAAAGTGTGAGCTTTTTGTGCAGTAACAGTAATTGTAATTGCCCTTGTAATTTATCTTTTTCATGCCATTTTTAAAAAGCCTTTTGGCTTTTTGAATTTGCATCGATATTTTCGGAAGGTTTGTTAATTTTAAGGGTGTTCCGTATTTTTTGGCAATTTCTTCTATGTTTACATCATACCAATGCAGTACATTATTTTTAACTGTAAAAGCATCTGTTGGAAAATCAAAAGTTTGCTCAATTAAATCGGCGTATTTGTTTTTCATTTTTTGAATTGGAGTTCAAAATTAGGTAATAAGTATAATAAGTAATAAAAAACACTCAAATACAAAAAAGCCCCACAATCTTTTGATTATGAGGCTTTAAATGTACCCGGGGCGGGACTTGAACCCGCACGAACACAATGTTCACAGGATTTTAAGTCCTGCGTGTCTACCAGTTCCACCACCCGGGCATGGTAAATATTTTTTTTCGTATTAAAGAACAAAAAAAATACCCACCGTTAAGTGGGTTTTGAGCGGGAGACGAGATTCGAACTCGCGACCCCGACCTTGGCAAGGTCGTGCTCTACCAGCTGA
>JABAYK010000097.1:3020-10085 GCA_018609045.1 Flavobacteriales bacterium | reverse complement strand
TGAATAGCATTCTCTTCCAAAAAAAATTATTCACGGCATAAAAGATTGCTGAAAGAATTAAATAAACCATAGTTACATAGCAAGTAAAGTATACTAAACCTGAGGAAAATTAGCTAATCAATTGGAGCTAGACAATACTATTTAAAATTATGGGCTGATTGTGGGCAGAAAAATACTACTCATAAGTATAATATTGTACATGAATAATTAAACTGAGATAAGTTTTTTTTAATATAAACAAATTAAATTCATTATTGATAAC
This sequence comes from Flavobacteriales bacterium, assembly GCA_018609045.1. Lineage (GTDB taxonomy): Bacteria > Bacteroidota > Bacteroidia > Flavobacteriales_G > Salibacteraceae > JAAZVO01. The sequence goes on along the minus strand of JABAYK010000097.1, from coordinate 9,823 downwards.
AAAACTTTAGTCAAAAGCAAAAAATGCAAGCAACCAACATAAGAAATACTTTAGGTTCTAATTGAGCAAACACCACCTTACCTTTTAGCCTTTCACAATGAAGTTATATTGAATTTATCCATATGGATGCTGATACGCCATAACGAAGGAATAGCTAATTAATTAAAAGATGAAAACTGATTATTTGTTAATAGCCAAACTAAAAATTCTATAACCATAAGAGTGTTTATGTACATCGTAAACCCGCTAACAATTTTATACTAATAATAAATAAATTACACTATGAAAAAAATTATTCACCTCTGCCTTTTCATTTTCGCTTCGGCTAGTGTAGCCAATGCAAACAATATTCTAGTGCAGAATGTAACCTCGTTGAATGATAACCCCACGGCACAAACCATTCAAATACAATTTGATTTGTCTTGGGAAAACTCTTGGCACGACAGTATTAATTGGGATGCTGCTTGGATTTGGATAAAATTTCAAGACGCTAATGGCCTGTGGCAGCATGCAAAGCTCAACACCACTGGTTACAACAACGGCACCGGCACTGCCAACACCATTACCGTGCCTACTGATAAGTTGGGCGCCTTTGTGCACAGAACCAACCTTGGCACTGGTAATTTTAGCAGCACCAGCATGCAGCTGCAATGGAACTACGGCCTTAGCGGCATTAGTAGTGTTACTAGTTTAGAAGTGCGCGTATACGCAGTAGAAATGGTGTACATACCTCAAGGCCCTTTTAATGTTGCTAAAAGGTTTTATTCAAACGCAACTGGCTTATCTAACGAATCGGTCTATAATGAATATGCAGGCTTTTTTTATGCACCAGGCGATAACTTCCCCGTGATTGACGATCGCCTATCTCCCGATTTGTTTTCTCAATCAAGAAATTATGTTGGTAACTCTCCGTGGAATGCAATTGAAACAAACACATTTAGGGTAAAGGGTGATGTTGGGATAGACTCTAATGCAAACGGCACAATAGACAATGCCAACTACCCCACCGGATACAACCCCTTCTACTGCTATAAGTATGAGCTTTCTGAACAGCAATATGCTGATTTTTTAAATACACTTGATTCAACTCAAGTTGCATATCTAGGTGGAGGTGATGCGGGCGAAAACATTAGCTTGGTAAACGGACAATACTATAGCAGCACGCCCACGCGTGCCTGTGCCAGAGGCACCCAAAGGCGTATGCTAGCCTATGCAGATTGGTCCGGCGTAAGGCCAATGACACATCTTGAGTTTAACAAAGCATCTTACGGACCTCTGCAACCCATACCATTGTCAGGACTTAATTATCCTGAAAGGTATCGAAATAATAGTTCCTGGTCTTATATTTTGTCCTATCCCGCTTGGGGGAGCAATTGGAGCGGTACGTCTGGAACAGGGCCCGAAAATCATCACTATACATATCCCCTAGTAGATGTGTCTTATTTCAGCGGGGCAAATACCAGCAGAGCGCAGGCTGGAGCATCTTATTACGGAGTACTTGGCCTCACAGGCAATGCACACGAGCCCGTTGTTAAAAATAACCATTTTAGTTTTGATGGCAGCCACGGAGATGGAATACTGGCAAATAATGGTTATGCTGATGTTGCTTCTTGGGATGAGAATAAAATAATGTACGTTGATATGTTGTGGACTACCACTTCAGGTGCTGTTTTTTGGTACAATAAATACGGCTTTCGTTGCGTAAGAACAGCACCTTAACCATTGGCAGATATGATTAAAGCCGTTAAACAAATGAAGCTGCTACTGGCAACTATTGCTGCCTTTGCTGCCTTTGCTGCCACAGGGCAAAGCTTGCAGATAACTGCGCCTATAGGTGGCGAAACTTGGCTTGGCGCAAGTGAGCAAACCATAAGCTGGAACTACCTTAACGTAGATAATATTCAAATACAGTATTCGCTAGACAGCGGCCTTACTTGGAATACGATCGTAGATTCTTTGCCCGCAAGTGCCTTTAGTTACACATGGAAGGTGCCTTCTATTAGCACCACCGCTGCGCGGGTGCGCATCACCAGCATTTTAAACTTTACGCAATCTACCAGCGCTACGTTTACTATTCCAGACCCTACCATTCAGCTGCTATTCCCAGCACTAGGTGCGCAGCTTGAGGCATCATCAGGCCAATACATAGCTTGGAATGCTACGGGCATTGATACCGTGGGTATTGATTATTCGTTAAACAATGGCACAAGCTGGACCTTTTTGAAGTATGCAAGAGGCTATGACGGCTATACAAATTGGGTAATACCAGATACGGCAATTACTCAGGCGCTTTTAAGAATTTACAACATCACAGACAGCGTTACTGCTGACACCTCTGGGGTGTTTTCTATTGCTTTACCTTCCACTATAGATGCTGCAAAATACCAAGGAGGCCGCTTCGACGGGTATTCCTTAGCCAATAATTTGCCAAACGCTATCACTATTCATCAGCCAAATGGTGGTGAAATGTTAATACCTGCTACTACTAATACCATTAGTTGGAGTAGTAATAATATCGATCGCATTGCCATTGAATACAGCATTGACAATGGTGCTACTTGGATATTGCTAGACAGCAATGTATCTACACAACAACTTACGTATAATTGGTTGGTGCCCAATACACCCAGCGATAGCTGCTTGCTAAAATTAACATCCGCTGCACCAAATATTCAAACCATCTCTGACTCATTGTGGCATATTGAGCCCACTAACATTGAGGTATTGTTTCCAAATGGAAACGAAAATTTGGCAGCAACCTCGGGGCAATACATACAATGGGTTGCTGATGGAGTCAATACGGTGAAGTTAGAATATAGTGCAGACAATGGGATGTCTTGGAACTTGATAGATACTGCAGCGGGTATCAACGGGTATGCAAATTGGATTATTCCAAATACGATTGGAACTAATTATATTGTGCGTGTTTCTGATAACACAGATTCGACTGTAGTAGATGCTTCTGATCAAACATTTGAGGTTATCAATTTATTGCCCACTAATAGTGCTAAGTTTTATGGGGGTGCATTTGATGGCTATTCACAAGCAAACAATGATACTTCACGTATTACCGTGATAAGCCCCAACGGCAACGAAACGTGGTTTTCGGCTACTACCGAAACCATTGTGTGGGACTACAATAATGCAACCAATGTAACCATTGAAGTGACGTATGATGACGGACTTTCTTGGGACACACTTGCCGAAAAAATACCCGCTTCTCAGTTAGAATACGATTGGTATATACCAAGTATGCCTTCTACCTTATGTCGTATTCGCATTACGGATGTAGCAGTAGGTTTAACCGATGTAAGTGATGATCCTTTCACCATACCGAGCCCTAATATTGCTATTTCTTATCCAAATGGAGGTGAAGTATTTGAAGCTGGCTCTGGCCAATATATACAATGGCAAAATGCAGATGTAGATTCGATTAAATTAGAGTACAGTGCAGATAATGGCGCCAATTGGTCGGTAATAGGTGTAGCGCCAGGCATTGATAAGTACGCCAATTGGGTAGTACCCCACGTGGCTAGCAACCAGCTAAAAATTAGAGCAACCGATATTACTAATCCGTTGTACACAGATACGTCCAATTTCTCGTTTTCATCTGTTATGCCCAATCAACTTACGGCAAACAAATACCATGGAGGCGTTTTTGATGGGTATTCATATTATCGCTATTTTGATGATTATGTGCAAATTATCGCTGCGAATGGAGGCGAAATATGGGGAAATGGAACACTTCAAACTGTAGAATGGGCTACGCTAAATACGTTTGAAAATATAAACTTAGAAATTACCACAGACAATGGCGTAACATGGGATACGCTGCTCCAGAATGTGCCGAACAACCCGAAAACTTGGAATTGGCTGATTAACGAACCTATCTCTAGTACATGTAAATTAAGAATAAGTACTGTCTCAGGCGCTTTAATTGATCAAAGTGATGATTTTTTCACTATTGCAAATACCAATGGAATAACTACAGCATCTATTTCTAACTCTTCATATTGCTCTACAGATACCCTGCAAGTTAACTTTGGTTTGTCGGCTACTTTTCTTCCGGGTAATACGTTCACTGTTCAATTATCAGATTCAGCAGGTTCATTTAATGGTCAAGTTGTAAACATAGGGCAAGTAACCTCTACTAGTGCGCAAACTATTACGGCAACATTACCCGAAACTTATGATTTTTCTGATGATTATCGTGTAAGAGTAATTGCTTCGAATCCTCCTACTATTGGTTCAGACAATGGGTTGGACTTTGCAATTAACCCTTTGCCCACTGTGCAGTTGGGCAACGATACTATTATCTGTAATGGTGATTCTGTTCAGTTGACTGCAGCTGCCCAAAATGCAAGTAGTTTTCTATGGTCTACAGGAGATACTACATCAAGCATTATGATTACTCAACCAGGAACGTATAGTGTGGTTGCAAGTAATGGTTGTGGAGATAACTTCGATACTATTCAAGTTAACTCTTTAACGGCACCAACACTGAGCTTAGGCAATGACACGTTGGTTTGCGTAAATACACCGGTTACATTTAATGCAGGAGCTTCTTCTGACCAATTTTTATGGAGCACAGGTTCAACCGACTCTACCATAACAACGGCCGTACCTGGAATGTATACAGCCACACTCAGTAATGCTTGTTTTTCAACAAGTGATACGGTTATTCTTTCTAATAAGCCTCAGCTTACAGTTAATCTAGGAAACAATCAAGGTTTGTGTAATGGACAAAATACGGTGCTTGATGCTACCAACACAGGTGCGAATTATCTGTGGTCAACAGGTGCTACTACAAGCTCAATAAATGTGAGTAGCGCAGGTTCTTATTGGGTACAAGTAAGCAATGAATGCCAAACTGTATCTGATCAGGTTGTAATTATTGATGGAAACATATCTCTGAATTTAGCAGATACAGTACAAATGTGCAATGGAAGTACTAAAACCATTACTGCTAGCGGAGCAAATTATTATGCTTGGAGTAATGGCTCAACGACAAATTCAATTACCGTTTCGCCAACGGTCAGCACTACCTATACAGTAACTGCAACAAATGTTTACGGCTGTAGCTCTACTGCTGATGTTTATGTTGACGTAAGTAATCAGATAATTAACAACAGTAATGTTGTGTCATTAACCTCTTATACATGGCCAATAAATGGGGTAACCTATACCGCAACGGGAGTTTATTCAGATACGACCTTTGGATCAGCAGGTTGTGATTCCATCGAAGTTTTGAATCTAACCATTAATAGTCCATTTTCAGGAACCGACATTCAAACTGCATGTGATTCTTTTACGTGGATAAATGGAATAACATACACTGTAAGCACTAACACTCCAACAGATACCTTAACAAATTCATTGGGTAGTGATTCGGTAGTCACATTGAACTTGACCATCAACAATTCAACTACAGCAACAGATATTCAAACAGCTTGTGATACCTATACTTGGATAGATGGAAATACGTATACAGTCAGCACTACTACACCAACATTCACGCTAACCAATGCAGCAGGTTGTGATTCGATTGTAACCTTAGACTTAACGATTAATCCATTGCCTTTTATAAATCTAGCTCAGGACACTGTTTTGTCATGCGGACAAGATAGCTTGCAATTAGACGCAGGTGCAGGTTTTGCAAGTTACCAATGGAACACAGGCGATACGGTTCAAAGCCCATTTGTAGCTTTATCAGGTATGTATTACGTAACGGTTACCAATGGCGCAGGTTGCGAAGCCTCAGATTCGGTTTACGTTAGCTTGATCAATGCAGAGATAGCGCAGGATGATACCACGATTTGCGCAGGGGAAACGATAGAAATAAAATTGGAAAATCATCTAGAGTCTGATTTGTCTGCCGGAGACTCTGTTGGGGGAGGTTATTTTGTCTACAGATTAGGGCCATATAACCATAATTATTCCGTGTTTTATGAAACCTCACTCATAATCTATTATGATACGATTGGTAACTCGCAATGGGGGGCATATGGTGCAAGTGTTGGTACCAACAGTCAAGTTGGTTTTGGAAAATCAAATACAGAAAATATTATTCAATTCCATGATTCAATAAACTATTCTAACACTTATTCAAACTATCACTTCCTCAACAATGGGACAGTTGCTGCTTATTTATGTGATACGTTTTATGGTAGTGGTTATGGCGATTGGTTTCTTCCTAGTAGAGAAGAATTGTCTAAAGCCACTGATAACCAGTTAATAATACCGGGTTCCTTTTATGGATGGCTTTGGACTTCATCTGAATTAAACTCTGCCATAGCATATAATAAGGATATTAATAATTTAACATTTGGATCAGACCCTAAAACCAAGTCAAATCCAGTAAGGCCATTCAGGTATCATAAAGCCCGGAATAGTATTAGTTCGATACAATGGTCCACGGGAGATACTACAGGATCTATCAATGTAACTCCGACCCAAACAACCACCTATTATGTGACTATTTCAGATGGAGTTGGAAGTTGCACGGATAGTGTTACAGTAACGATTAATAATTCTAACACAGGAACAGATACTCAAACAGCTTGTGATTCTTACACTTGGATAAATGGCGTGACATATACTGCCAGTACTTCTGCGCCAACATTTACCCTTACGAATGTTGCTGGTTGTGACTCAGTTGTTACGTTGAATCTGACCATCAACAATTCAACTACAGCAACAGATATTCAAACGGCTTGTGATACCTACACTTGGATTGATGGGGTAACTTATACTGTCAGCACTTCTGCGCCAACATTCACTTTGGCGAATGCTAGTGGTTGTGA
>JABAYK010000097.1:0-2920 GCA_018609045.1 Flavobacteriales bacterium | reverse complement strand
CGAATGCTAGTGGTTGTGATTCGGTGGTGACTTTAGATTTAACCATCAACGTTTCTCCTAGTATTTTAATGTCTTCAGATACTTTGTTGTCTTGCGGAGTCGATAGCACGCTGCTTGACGCAGGCTCAGGTTTCGCAAGTTATTTATGGAGCACTGGAGACACTGCACAAAGCTTCTACGCATCCGCTTCGGGATTATACTACGTTACTGTGACAAATAGTTCGGGCTGTGAAACTGTGGATTCAGTTTACCTGAGTTTGATCAATGCGCAAATCGCCCAAGAGGATACCTCAATATGCTCGGGTACTTCGTTGACTTTACAAGCATTTAATTCCATTGGACAAGGAGCTTCAATGATTAATGGAAATCTACAAAATGATCTGATCGCTTGGTATCCTTTTAATGGCAATATCAATGATGAGAGTGCTAATAATTTTATTGGATCTAATAGTGGGGCAACACTTACATCTGATCGCTTTGGAATTATAAATAGCGCATATTACTTCGATGGCATTAATGATACAATCAAGACCAATGCATTTTTGGGTGCTGGACAGCCTAATTTGACATTCTCATTTTGGGTGAAAGCCGAAAGCACTCAGTATAATATGAAAGTCTTGTCACAAGATTGCGCCAGCAACTGTTTATCTGCTTTTAATCTTGGAGTGAATAAGTTTTTAAACTCTGCTGTTCCATGTTCTGCTGGACAAATGTTCACCTCACCACAGTCGATTTATTATGAGGGGGGTAGCCATTATGCTTCTGTAAATGAGCCAACACTTAATGAGTGGAATCATCTCTCATTGGTAGTTGGAAATAATGGAAACTACAGCTACAATAATTTTAAATTTTACTTAAATGGAGTTGAAATACCTGTCGGCTGCGGTCATAACTGGGGAGGTTGGACATACAATTATCCAAATGCCCCATTATTAATTGGTGGAGCTTCATTTAAAGGAGAGATAGATGATGTTGCTATTTGGAATAGGACTTTGACTTCTGAAGAAATCAAATCTATTTACATGCCAGGATCAGAGTTTCTCTGGTCTACAGGTGATACCACTTCATCAATCAATGTAACGCCAACTCAAACTACCACCTATTATGTGACTATTACAGATGGTGTTGGCAGCTGCATAGATAGTGTAACTATTACAGTGAATCCAATCGCTTCAACCTTTCAAACTGAAACCGCTTGCAATAGCTACACTTGGATTGATGGAAATACGTACACAGCAAGTACAACAACTCCAACATTTACCTTGACGAATGCAGCAGGATGTGATTCCATCGTTACTTTAGATTTAACGATCAACAATTCAAATACCGGAACAGATATTCAGACGGCCTGTGATTCTTACACTTGGATTGATGGTATAACGTACAGCGCAAGTACTTCCTCGCCAACATTCACGCTAACCAATGCAGCAGGGTGTGATTCTGTGGTAACGCTGAACTTGACCATCAACAACTCGAATACAGGAACCGATATTCAGACTGCATGCGATAGTTATACGTGGATTGATGGTATAACGTATACAGCGAGTACATCAACTCCAACATTTACGTTGACTAATGCAGCAGGATGTGACTCGGTGGTAACGTTAAACTTGACCATCAACAATTCAAATACCGGAACAGATATTCAAACGGCGTGTGATTCTTACACTTGGATTGATGGAATAACATATACTGCAAGTACATCAACTCCGACATTCACGCTTACGAATGCAGCAGGGTGTGATTCAATCGTGACATTAGATTTAACCATCAACAATTCAACTACAGGAACCGACATTCAAACTGCTTGTGATTCTTATACATGGATTGATGGTATAACGTATACAGCAAGTACATCAACTCCGACATTCACGTTGACGAATGCAACAGGGTGTGATTCTGTGGTGACGTTAAACTTGACCATCAACAATTCAACTACCGGAACAGATATTCAAACGGCTTGTGATTCGTACACGTGGATTGATGGAATAACGTATACGGCAAGTACTTCTTCGCCAACATTCACGCTTACGAATGCAGCAGGGTGTGATTCAGTGGTGACGCTGAACTTGACCATCAATAATTCAAATACCGGAACAGATACTCAAACAGCTTGTGATTCTTACACATGGATTGATGGTATAACATATACTGCAAGTACCTCGTCGCCTACATTTACGCTAACCAATGCGGCAGGTTGTGATTCAGTAATTACATTGAGCTTAACCATCAATAACAGCTCAGCTTCTAGTTCCGCAGTTACTGCTTGTGATAGCTATACATGGTTGCAGAATAATGTGACGTACACTACAAGTGGTGCATATACCGATACTATTGCTAATACAGTAGGTTGTGATTCAGTGATTACATTGAACTTAACCATCAACAACAGCTCAGCTTCTAGTTCGGCTGTTACCGCTTGTGATAACTATACATGGTTGCAGAATAATGTGACCTATACTGCGAGTGGTGCATACACCGATACTATTGCTAATACAGTAGGTTGTGATTCAGTGATTAGTTTACAATTAACAATCGACACAGTAGATTTAAGTATAACTAACATCAATGATTCCTTAGTGTCGAATGATGCCAATGCTACCACTTACCAATGGGTTAATTGCGATAGCAATAACGCTATTATTTCAGGTGCCACCAATCAAGGATACCAACCTACGATGAGCGGAAATTATGCAGTCATACTAACAAAAGGAGCTTGTACTGATACATCAGCTTGTGAAAACGTTATTATTAGTAATACGACTGAAAGTAAGCTGAATGCTAACTTTAGCCTATACCCTAATCCAACTAGAGGAACAGTGTATTTAGAGTTATCCAACAACCTTGAAAGAGGATCAATAATTCAAATTTACACCTTAACAGGGCAATTAGTAATAGAAGTACAAATTCAACATAAAAA
>JABAYK010000067.1 GCA_018609045.1 Flavobacteriales bacterium | reverse complement strand
TGTGTATAAGAGACAGATATTTAATTGCTTCACTTCTTTTCAGCTTTACTGCAAATACCCAAGTTATTTTCGAGTTTACCAAAGAGTCAAAACTCTCAAATTGGAGAATTGTAGATGATGGAGTTATGGGTGGCTTATCTAAAGGAAAATTTAAGTTAAACGAAGAAGGAAAAGGCGAGTTTTATGGTTTTGTTTCATTAGAAAATAATGGTGGATTTTCCTCATTAAGGTTTCAACCTAACCCAATTGTATTTGAGAATAAATCAAAAGCTTTAATTACCGTAAAAGGTGATGGCAAAAACTACCAATTCAGAATTAAAGAAAGAAAAAATGATTACGCATCCTACATTTCTACTTTCAGCACTTCTGGTAAATGGGAAACCATAGAAATTCCATTAAAAGATTTATACCCCTCTTGGAGAGGAAGAAAACTTCAACAACCAAATTATGCTGGAAACAGAATTGAAGAAATAACTTTTTTAATTGCCAATAAAACAGAGGAGAACTTCAAGCTCGAAATAGAAAAAATTGAATTAAAATAACTCAATTAGTCTTGCCACTCAGCAACAAATAAGTTTGTTTCTCTGGTTCCTCCATTAAATCTGTTCGAAGAAAAAACTAGGTATTTCCCATTGTTTGAAAAAACTGGGAACGCGTCGAAAGTATCATCATGAGTAACTTTTTCTAAACCTGTTCCATCTAAATTAATCATGTAAAGATTAAAAGGGAATCCTCTTTTACTTGAATGATTTGATGCAAAAATTACTTTCTCACCGCTTGGGTGAAAAAACGGACACCAATTGGCTTGGCCTAAGTCTGTAAGTTGTCTTAAATCGCTTCCATCTGCATTACAGATATACAGTTCCATATCAGTTGGTTTTACCAAACCTACAGCCAATAAATCTTTGTATTCTTTAACCTCTTCTTCGGTTTTTGGTCTCGAAGATCTAAATATCAATTTTGTTCCGTCTGGAGAGAAAAACGCACCGCCATCATAACCTAATTCATTGGTAATTTGCTTAACATTACCACCATCAATATCACAAGTAAACAATTCTAAATCGCCAGTTCTCATTGATGTAAATACAATCTTATCTCCTTTTGGTGATACTGTTGCTTCTGCATCATAACCAGATTCGTTGGTCAATTGTTTTTTGATATTACCTTTTAAGTCGGCAACAAAAATGTCGAAGCCTTGGTAAATTGGCCAAACATACTTTCCATCTTCTCTTCTTTCTGGCACTGGCGGACAAGCTTTATCTGCCAAATGAGTTGAAGCATAAACTATTGTTGTATCGCCAGGCAAAAAGTAAGAGCAAGTTGTTCTTCCTTCTCCTGTGCTAACCATCATAGGCTTGTTGGCTTTTAAATCGTCGTTTTGCCAATCGAAGTAAAAAATTTGATCACAATCTAATTCCCAACTTGGGTTAGTTACCTGAAACACTAACTTGTTATCGTCAAAACTCCAATATGCTTCGGCATTATCGCCTCCAAAAGTTAATTGTCTTAAAGATTTAAAATGTTTTTCATCCGCATGGATAATAGAATCTTTAACTTCAGTTTTAACTGTTTCAGTTTCTGAATTATTTTCTTTCTCATCAGATTTTTGAGGGTTTCCGCATCCGATAATTCCAATAAAAAGCAACAAAATAAATCTATTCATTTTCCAAAATTTTGCGCGAAAGTAACAAAACCAAAAACTTTAAGGCCTGATATTTGGTTAATATTGCATCGCATTTTTTAATATTATGATAAAGACATTTCTACTTTCAATTTGTTTAGTTTTTTCATCAGTAATTTTTGCTCAAACAGAAGCAGAAAATCAAAAAACTACATTATTCAATTACGTTTCATTTTTAGCCTCAAACGATTTAAAAGGCCGAGAAACTGGAACTCCGGGTGAAGAAGCAGCAGCCAATTTTATCGCGGCAAAGTTCAAAGAAATTGGTTTAAAACCGCTGGGCGAAGAAAGAACTTACTTCCAAACATTTTCTTTTAAACCAAAACCTCATCCACATGCTTCTGAAAAAGAAATGGAAAACGTAGAGCCTGAATTTGGCAAAAATGTAATTGCATTTTTAGACAATGGCGCAGAATACACCATAGTTCTTGGTGCTCATTTCGACCATTTAGGAGAAGGAAATCACCAAGAGGGAAGTTTGTATGCAGGTGACGAGCCAATGATTCATAATGGCGCCGACGACAATGCAAGTGGGACTGCTGTTATTATGATGTTAGCCGAAGAGTTAAAATCTAGAAAAGATTTAACCAACAATAATTATCTCTTTATAGCCTTCAGCGGCGAAGAAAAAGGGCTTTTTGGTTCAAGTTATTTTTCTAAAAATTCTACTATTTCTTTAGACCAAGTAAATTACATGATTAACCTCGATATGGTAGGAAGGTACAGAGAAGAAAAAGGTTTAGCCATTAATGGAACAGGAACTTCGCCTATTTGGGATGACAGAATTAAAAAGGTAAATAAACAAGATATTACCATAGTTTCAGACCCATCTGGAATTGGTCCATCTGACCATACTTCATTTTATTTAAAAGATATACCTGTGCTTCATTTTTTTACTGGTCAGCATGAAGATTACCACAAACCTTCTGATGATATTGATAAGGTAAATTTTGAAGGAATGATAATGGTTTCCAACTTTATTAAAGACTTAATTGCCTCCTTAAATTGGGAAGGAAAATTAGAATTTAATGAAACCAAACAAGAAAACTCAACCAAAGCACCTAAGTTTAGTGTAACCTTGGGAGTTATGCCTGATTATATGTATAGCGGCGAAGGAATGAAAATAGACGGGATTATCGATGATAGACCGGGCCAAAAAGCTGGTTTAAAAAGTGGTGATATTGTTACCAAACTTGGTGACGTTGAAGTTATGGATATGCAAAGCTATATGAAGGCTCTAGGATCTTTTTCAAAAGGCGATTTAGCTCCAATTGAAGTTTTAAGAGATGGAAAAAAACAAAAACTTGAAGTTCAATTTTAAATAATAATCTCATTTCAAGCTCGTTACTAAAAAAACTTCAAATGAAAATTAAATTTTTATTTTCAGCTCTAGCAGCAATAACCCTAATTTCTTTTTCTTGCGAAAAAGATAACAACTGCGAAGAAGACATAAACCCTGATTGTTACTACACAATGGATTACAACCCTGTTTGCGGTTGCAATGGCAAAACCTACTCAAATTCAAGCCATGCTGCTTGTTCAGGCATTTCAGAATATACCGAAGGCGAATGCAAATAATTAACTAGCCAATGCTTGTAAATAAGCTTGCTGGTAAAATTTAACCAATTGTTTCCAATCGAAGTTTTCGGCAAAGTCTTCTAGCTTATTCCGCATGTCCATACGGGCTCTTTTAGACGTTTTTACAAAGTTAAAAAGCAGTTTGGCCAAATCATTTTCCGCGCTTTCAGTTGTATTCCCATCAGATTTTAAAACATTTACGCCTATTTCTTCAAGACCTTCATCATGGTTTTTTATAACATAGTTTCCAAATCCACTTAAATCTGAAGTAACCGTAGGTACACCTCGAGCTATACATTCCATTGGAGTATAGCCCCATGGCTCATAGTAACTTGGAAAAATTCCTAAATGGCAACCTCTAACAAAATCATCATAATCAATTCCGAATAAAGGATTAGAAGAAGAAATAAAATCTGGATGATAAACAAACTTCACTTTATCAAGAGGACTATTTAACATATTATCCCTACGCAAATGGTTTAATATTTCATCGTTTACATCATCCTTTAAATTATGGGTAACAATTAAAGGCCATTGATTACTTCTCCAAGCTTGCAAGGTTCTTCTGTACCTCAATTTCCAATAATCTGGTACTAAGCTGTTTAAATCAGGTAAACCCTCATTTTTATTTGAAGAGGCTGCTGTAAAAAATAGTTTTTCTTCAATTTGTTTTGTTATTTCCTCGCAATCGTGAGAAATTTCTTCTAATACTCCCCTACTTTCCAATACGTTTGGATTTATTGACCAAGTAGGTTTTTTGGTAATAAGAAAGAAAACAACAGTAATGTCAATATCGTTTTCTATCATCATTAAATTCAATTTTTTTAGAGCATTTAAAGTAATATCAAAACCCTTGTTTTTGTATTCGTACCTTCCAGAGGTAAAGAAATACAAGGTTTTACTTAAATCAAACGTGTGATTTTGAAAAAAGTGACCCACTGTAAATCTGTGAATTTTGGTTTTAAACTCGTGGTGCCATTTATGAACTTCATGAAAAGCTGCAAATCGATCGATGTTTATTCCATTTGGCGTTACAACATTTGGCTTTACTTTAAGTAAAACCTCACACTCTTTGCCTGTTAATTCACTTACAGTAGTAAATACATCAGAGTGTTTTCCTCCAAAATGTTCTAGCTCCGTTTGGGTTTGAATTCCAAATCTTTTAGATTCTTTTTTCCAATCAAACTCACCTAATCTTTCGTAAAAATTAGATTCATTCATGGCCAAATATCTTCCTAGTATTGTTGCATGAGTTGTAAAAACAGACTTAAACTTTATACCTTCTGCTTTAGCCAATAGGTTTCCTCCAACCGCCATCCATTCATGGGCATGAGATATTACTTGTCTGCTTCCAATTAACGATGGTTGACACAAAATGCTTAGAAAAACTTTTACAACTTCGGCAAACATTAAGGTTTCGTCTACTAACTTTTCTACATTTTCAGAATGTATTTTATAAGCTTCAAAAAGCTCTTTTTTAATATTATCAAGTTTATTAAAAACCCTGTCAGGATTAATAAGAATAACCTTTGGTTTTCCTGTAACAAGCCAATGCCCATACAAAATATCGTAACCCATGGCTTTCATCTTTTCAGCAGCTTGATATAAAACATCTGTTGGGTCTGAAATAATATCAATTTCTGCTTTTACTTTCGAGTCTAAAAACGGACCAATTAAGCAATACTCATCTCCCCACAATCTTTTTACTGCAGGTAATTTTGATCTTATAACTGTGTATATTCCACCTTGCTGATTGCAAACCTCCCATGAGATTTCTAAAAGAAGCGTATCTGCGGTATTCATAATTTTTAATTAATTTGATTAGCAAAGAAGCTAAAAAATTCTATTGATAAAGATTTTTAAGCTATTATTAAACCTCTATTTTTTTGATCATTAATAATATGATAACAAAGGGCCTTTTTCTTTTAATAATATTTACCTCAGCTACTATTTTTGGCCATACTCAAGAAAGCATTAAAAATGAAATAGATTTATTCGACAATTTAAACCAAATAGGAAATGCTGGAAACTCAGCAGAAAACATGACTCCTGGTTTTGCCTACGATAACAGGTATGAAGGAATAAAAGGTTCGCCATATTGGTTTGAAGATTGGGGAGTTGGAAAAGTAGATTTTATTGGATTTAAATCGTATGAAAATGTATTGATAAAATATGATGTCGTAAATCAAAAAGTGGTTTTAAAATTAGGCACTGATTCGCTAGAATATATTGTTGAACCCGAAATAATAGAAAGGTTTTACAGCACCCACTTAGGCACCGAAAATAGATTTGTAAAGTTTGATAAATTTCTGTTTGAAAAGCCAAAAGATAAAAACAAATTTTACCGTGTAGTTCATAATGGTGAAATAACTGTTATCCATGAAGTAACTAAATACTTAAAAAAAGCAGATTTTCAAGGAGCTTATGCCGCAGGAGAAACTTATGATGAATTTATTAAGAAAGAGGCTTATTTTATTTTACTTCCAAATGGAAAGTTTAAAGAAATAATTCTAAAAGAAAATTCTGTTGCAAAAGGCTTACCGGCTTCAAAAACAAAGTTATTTAAAGCCTATTTTGAAGAAAATAACATTAAACTTAAAACAGAGCAATCGTTAAGGCTTGCTTTAGATTATGTTGAAAATCATTAATTTAGACCAATAGTGAGTTGCTGCTTCTCACCGACTTTACCCTTGTAATAAAGGTTATCAATTTTCCCTTCTGAAGTTACTCTGTAGCAACTAATATGTTGAGAAAAAACCTCGGGTTTCATTATAGATTTACCCAATAACATTCTCGCACACTCTTGAATTCCTTCGGTAATAGACGGATGAGGATGAATTAAATCTGCAAGTTCTCTAATACCTAAACCTTGTTTAATAAGCAATGCTACATAGCCAATGGTGCTTGAGGCATGATTTCCCAAAACACGCATTCCTAAAATTTTCATTTCATCATCATCAGAAACTAAAATTTTGAAATATCCATCTGTTTTTCTCATGGCAATGGCTCTATTAACGTATTTGTATTTCATGCTAGAAACCCTATAAGCAATTCCATTTTTTTTGGCAGTAGTTTCATTCATACCAACTCCGGCAACTTCAGGATTCAAAAACATAATGGTAGAAATGTTATTGTAGGTCATTTCAAAATCAGGTGTTCCAAACATTCTTTCTACTGCATACCTTCCCTCCATTTCTGCAATATTTACAAGTGCAATATCTGCTGTAAAATCTCCAATTGCATAAATATTAGGAATTGAAGTTACTGTGTCTTCATCTTCTGCATGACCTCTGCTGTCAAGTGCAATCCCAACCTCTTTTAAGCCCATATTTTCAACATTTGGAACCCTTCCAATCGAAATCAAAGCCTTCTCAACAGTATAGGTTTCTTTTTTTCCATCTTTTAAGCTTATGGTATATTCTACTTTTCCATTCACTATTTTCATTTCCTCAAAATTTGATTCATGATGAATAGTTACTCCGTTTTGCTCTAAGTTTCTAGCAACCATGTTGGCTACATCAGCATCTTCAAAAGGCAAAATTCGCTCAGCCTTATCAATCATGTAAACTTTTGTTCTACCAAAATTTGAGAAAATTGTTGCAAATTCAGTTCCTATAACACCAGCACCAAGAATAACAATGCTTTTTGGAAAATTCTCGAAAGAACCAATTCCATCGCTCGTTACTACAGTTCTTTCGTCTATAGGTAGATTCGGTATTTTTCTTGGTCTACTGCCTACTGCAAGTGCAATATTTTCTGCAAAATATTCAAGAGATTTTCCATCTTTTGTTTCTACAACAACCGTATTTTTTGTTAGAAGTTTTCCGGTACCTTCCACAAACGTTAATTGTCCATTTCGGCAGAAATAATCTATTTGTTCTTTTAATTGAGCATACTTTTCATGCATTGCTTTTCGCATTTCGCCAATTACATCCTTGTAATTTAATTCGCTATCGTATACCGCAAATCCATTATTTAGGGTTCGGGTAATTTTATAAGATTCGCTCATCTCCCAAAGTGTTTTTGAAGACAAAGCCCCATTAAAAACCCCTGCTCCTCCTACCCTATTTTTTTCAATTAATAAAACACGTTTCCCGAAGTCTAAAGCCCTAATAGTTGCTGCGTAACCTGAAGGGCCTCCTCCAATTACACAAAGGTCAAATTTGTCCATGGTTTGATGATTTTGGTTTTATAAATTTATGATTTTCAGCAACAAATACTAATCTTTAAGAAGATAATTCTTTTTGAGATTTAAAAATTTCAAGTTTACCAATCGAACTATATTTGCAACAATTTTTAAACAGCCTTGTATTAAGGTTTATTATTAAAATGAATACCTTGACAAACAAAAACATAAATATTGAGGAACTAGCTGAAAATCATACAGCTACAAGTATTGAAACTCCTCTAAGGCCAGATGCTTTCGATCTTACAAACGAAGAAAAAATTGAAAGGGTTAAAAAAAGTTTTTCTGATATTATGGAAACTTTAGGACTTGATTTAACTGATGATAGTTTAAGAGGAACTCCTAATAGAGTTGCAAAACTTTTTGTGAATGAGTTCTTTGCAGGATTAAATCCTAAAACTAAACCCAAAGCAACAGTTTTCGATAATAAATTTAAGTACAACCAAATGTTGGTTGAAAAAAATATTCGAGTTGTAAGTAATTGTGAACACCATTTTTTACCAATTATAGGAAAAGCACATGTGGCATACATTTCAACAGGAAGTGTAATTGGTCTTTCGAAAATTAACAGAATTGTTGAGTATTATGCCAAAAGGCCTCAAGTGCAAGAACGATTAACAAGACAAATTTTAAACGATTTAAAAGCTGCTTTAAATACCGAAGATGTTGCTGTTGTTGTTGATGCTAAACACCAATGCGTTACCATAAGAGGCATTAAAGATGAAGAAAGCAGCACCGTAACGATGGAATACTCTGGCAAGTTTTTGAATGAAGACGTGAGAAAAGAGTTTTTGGGTTACGTAAATATGGAACTATAAAACACCTCCAAAATTCTTATGGAAATAAAAGAAGCGCTTAAACAGCTAAGCATTTACAATACGCTAACAAGAAAAAAAGAGCTTTTTAAACCAATAAATTACCCAAATGTTGGGCTTTATGTTTGTGGACCAACGGTTTACAGCGAAGCCCATATTGGCAATGTAAGAACGTTTGTAACCTTTGATGTAGTTTTTAGATATCTTACTTTTTTAGGTCATAAAGTTAGGTATGTAAGGAATATTACTGATGTAGGTCATTTGGTGGATGATATTGATGAGGGTGAAGATAAAATTGCCAAAAGAGCAAGGTTAGAGCAATTAGAACCCATGGAAATTGTACAGAAATACACCAATAATTTTCATGATGTAATGTTGCTTTTTAATGCCATACCGCCTAGCATTGAGCCAACTGCAACTGCCCATTTAATTGATCAAATTGAAATGGTAAATCGCATTTTAAAAAATGGGTTTGCTTATGAGGTAAATGGCTCTGTTTATTTTGATGTTGAGAAATACAACAAGCAACACCCTTACGGCGCATTATCAGGCAGAAAAATTGAAGACCTTATTGCAAATACAAGAGATTTAGATGGACAATCAGACAAAAAAAGTCCGTTAGATTTTGCTATTTGGAAAAAAGCAGAAAAAGGTCATATCATGAGATGGCCTTCTCCTTGGGGCGATGGTTTTCCGGGTTGGCATTTAGAGTGCTCGGTAATGAGTACTAAGTACTTGGGGCAAACTTTTGATATTCACGGTGGTGGAATGGATTTAAAATTTCCTCACCACGAGTGTGAAATTGCGCAATCGGTTGGTGCAGATGGCAAAGAGCCCGTTCGTTATTGGATGCATGGTAATATGCTCACGTTTGAAGGTTCAAAAATGAGTAAATCTTTAGGAAACACCTTTACTCCGTTAGAACTGGTAAACGGAGACCATGAATTGTTAGAACAAGGCTACTCACCAATGACCGTAAGGTTTTTTATGTTTCAAAGTCATTATGCTAGTACTTTAGATTTTTCTAATGAAGCTCTAAAAGCGGCTGAAAAAGGTTATAGTAGATTAACAAACTCGTTGAACAATCTTAATAACATAAGTTATAAAACAGGAAACCAAAATCCTGAAAAAGAAGAGCAAGTAAATAAGTTGATCGACAGCTTATTTTTAGAAATGAATGATGATTTTAACACAGCTAAAGCTATTGCGGTTTTATTTGAGTTAAGCTCAATTATTAATTCTTTTTACGATGAGAAAATTCAGGTTGGGGAAATTTCTGAAGACACTTTCAATAGGCTAAAAACAATTTTTAATGCGTTCATTTTTGATGTTTTAGGGCTAAAGGTTGAAAGTAATTCAGACAACAGCACTTTAGATCAAGTTATGGAAGTGTTAATAGGTTTAAGACAATCTGCAAGAGAGAATAAAGATTGGGCATTGGCAGACAGAATAAGAGACGAATTGGCTAAAGCCAATATTCAAATAAAAGACGAAAAGGGTAAAACTACCTACGGAATAATAAAATAACTATGATTTTATCAGGTAAAGAAATCGCCAAACAGCAAGGCAAAAACATCATTATTGAGCCTTACAATACAAGTCAATTAAACCCTAATTCATACAACCTAAAGTTGCATAAAGATATTTTGGTTTACGATAATCATGTTTTAGACATGAAAAAGGAAAATACCGCTTCTCCAATGCAAATTCCAGAAGAAGGACTTTTACTAGAAACCAACAAATTATACTTAGGCCGAACCGAAGAGTTTACAGCAACAATTGGTTATGTTCCTATGCTTGAGGGAAGATCATCTATTGGCAGATTAGGATTATTTATACATGTTACCGCTGGCTTTGGCGATGTAGGTTTTAGTGGTTTTTGGACCTTAGAAATGTTTTGTGTACAACCTATCAGAATATATGCTGGAGTAGAAATTGCCCAAATTTATTACCACAAAATTGATGGCGAATATGATTTGTACGAAAGCAAAAAATACCAAAACAATGCAGGAATTCAGCCTAGTTT
>JABAYK010000143.1:9184-10409 GCA_018609045.1 Flavobacteriales bacterium | reverse complement strand
AAGAGGTGTTAATCTACCAAGAGATTTTTATAAAAATGAAGTTTTGTTGCAAACTAAATATGCTAAACCATTAAACATAAAAAAGGGGCAAGTTTTAGTTTATAACGCCAGATTATTGCATTTCTCGTACCCCAATACTACCTCAATTCCAAGGGTTGCATTATCGGTGTTTTTTGTGCCAAAAAATAGGTCTAAATATTTTTATTTTTTAAACTCAAAAACAACAAAAGTCGAAGAGTATAAGTTAGTAAACACAGAGCCACTTTTAAAAATGAAATTTGGAGAAAAGCCTCCAAATTTGGAATTGAATAAAGAGATTCCTTTAAATGAGATTATGCCTATTTCAAAAACTGATATTCATAAATATTTAAAACCTGTGTCCTATTTCAATTTCTTGTTAAACTCTTATCTGTACAGAAAATATACTTCAAATTTTTGAAAAATATTCCCCTTCTTATTTTATTAAATATTCTTGTTTCTATAATAATCTTTTATGGGTTTGGGTTTTATTTTGATAGTTATGGTTCAACTGTGGCACATTTATTTTCAGGGTTGCTTTTAAGTGAGCCTTTTACTGATACCTATTTTATTTGCTGTATTGGTCAAAACCTAATTCTTGAATTTCTTTATGTGTTAGTAAATGGTGTTAATTGGTATGCAATAAGTTTAATTTTAAATTACTTAGCCACATTGGTTTTATTGCAACTACTTTTCATTTTATTACTTGGAGAAAAAAATAGGATAATCTCAGTTAGTATTAGTGTTTTTCTTTCTTTTTCTCTCATCTTAGCAAACTTTGTTTTTTTAGACCAAACTTATATCACAGGATTATTAATTGTTGCGGTTATTAGCTACATTTTCTTAGTATCACAAATAACACTTCGCTCAATAGTTATATTAAATATTTTAGCAATAATAGCGGGGCTTGAGCGGCTTGATACAACATTTTTAATAGCTCTTTTTTCTGTTGTTTTATTTGGTATTTATTATAAAGAAAGGTGCATAAATTCCTTAAAGATTTTATCACCGTATTTAATTGTTTCATTAAGCTTATTTGGAATTTTTTACATTGATAAAGCCATTAATAATGATTATTATAAAGAAATTGAGCCGGCTGTATATTTTGTCTCTATGGGAAACTTAACGGCGGATGAAAATCATTTAAGTTATCCCGATTTCATAAAATTCAATGCCTTAAAAAATGATATTTATAATGACCCTGAAA
>JABAYK010000143.1:0-9174 GCA_018609045.1 Flavobacteriales bacterium | reverse complement strand
AAAGAAGGGTTATTAAATTCTATTTTTAGTTTCAATACTTTTTATCAGTCAATAAGCAAAATTGTTGAAAATAATTTCGCCTTTTTTGTAATAGTTTTTGCTCTTCTTTTTTTCTCTCTTTTGTTTGGGCAAGTATCAAAAAAAATACTTTCACTTTGCGTTTTGATTTTAGGTATTTACTTACTAACAGTCTCTATAAAAATGGAATCTCGGGTTTTAAACCCTCTTCTAATTTGCTTAGTTGTATTAAACCTAAATAGCATATTTAAAAGCGAAAAATTTAAACAAATTTACTTTTATGTGATTGTTGGTTTTTGTTTAATGTTTCAATTAGGTTTTACTTTTATTAAAGCTAATGAACAAAAAGAAAAAAATGGCTTTAAAGACAAATTCTTAACTAACATTTCTCGCAATTATGATCAAGTAGTTGTAGATGGAACTTCAGGTTCTATTTTATCATTAAATGCTTTTTATAATTTTAGTAGGCTAAATCTTTCATTTTTTACTGTAGATATGGGGCAGTTAACCTTATTGCCGCAGTACCAAAACTTTTTGTCTAATAAATGTAATTGTAATTCAAAAAGCTCAAAACAGTTGTTTGAAAACTTGATAGTAAATAAACCTGACTTGATTTATTTGTCTACTCCCGAAAGGGTTGAATTAATAAAAGAGTATAATCTTGCAATTAATAAAATCGATTTAATTTTTGATAAAAGGGAGGAGCTAGGTAGTTTTGAAAATATCTTCGCCTATAAAGTTAGCTTATGAAAATCTCAATAATCCAGCTTTTAGTTGAAGGCGCAGAGCCTAAGCGAAATATTGAAAGAGCAATTGATTATATTGAGAAAAATAGTAACTGTGATTTAGCCCTTTTACCTGAAACGCTAGATTTTGGTTGGACACATCCTAGTGGCCTAGTAGATGCTATGCCAATTCCAGGAATTTATTCAGATTTATTTTGTGAATTAGCAAAAAGGAAAAACATTTGGATATGTTTAGGCCTTACCGAAAAAACAGAGAATGGCAATTACAATACTTCAATTCTTATTGATAGAAATGGAGAGATTGTTTTAAAGCACAGAAAAGTAAACCTACTTGAAGTAGAGTTTCCATTTTATAAAGTAGGCCAAAAAATAGAAGTTATTGATACCGAATTTGGAAAAATAGGACTAAATATTTGTGCAGATAATTATTACGATGCTTTATATATAGGAAATACTTTGGCCGCAATGGGGGCTCAATTAATTCTATCGCCAAGCTCATGGACAGTTTCTCATGAAATAACAGAAAACACAAATCCCTACAAAGAAAAGTGGCTTAAACCTTTTAGTTATTTAGCATCAAAACACAATTTAATTGTTGCTGCAACTACCGCAGTAGGGTATATTATTGGAGGACCTTACGTAGGCATGAAAATGATTGGAAAATCTCTTGTGGTTGGGCCCGATGGAATTATTTCAGAAGGAATACAAAACGAGTTTGCAACTGAAGTTGTAAATGTAGAATTACAACTTCCTTTTAATCCTAAAAAGGGAGAACAAATGGGCAAATACTTAAACTCTTAAGATGGGTGTTATTGTAAATGGAGTAAACCAAAATATTACCTATAAAAGGTGCGTAAAATGTATTTCAGATTCTACTTGTCCGGGTATAAAGTTTGACCAATTTGGAGTTTGCAATTTTTGTTATTTGCATGATAAATGGACAAAAATTTATCCTAATGATGAAAAAGGTCAAATAGCTGTAAATAAGATTATTGAGAAAATAAAAAGAAAAAAAAATAAAGGCAGTAAATATGATTGTGTAATTGGAGTTAGTGGAGGTAGAGACAGCACATATTTACTTTATTTGGCGGTTAAAAAGTATGGACTAAACCCCCTAGCGGTTCATTTTAATGATGGTTTTGATAATCCTGTGGCAGGTGAAAATATGCTCAAGGCAATAAAAAAATTAAATGTTGATTTACGAACCATAACTTCAAATTATTCAGAATCAAGAGATTTAAAAGTTACCTTTTTAAAGGCGTCTACACCAGATTTAAACCAAGGTACTGATGTTGGCATAGCTGCAGCTTGTTATGGCGTTGCCCATGAAGAGAATATTAAAACTGTGCTTTACGGCCAAAGTTTTAGAACCGAGGGAATTAAGCCCGTTTCATGGGCTTACATGGAAGGTGAATATTTAAAAAAAGTTCACAGTTTATTTGGTGAGATTAAATTAAAAAAACCTACTAAAAACAGACCCAATTATCACTTAAACCCTTATTTACTTTTTTACTATTCAGTAATTAAAGGAATAAAAGCTTACTCGCCTTTATATTATGAAAATTATGTGAGGAAAGAGGTAGATAAAACCTTGACAAATCAATTAGATTGGGTTTATCCAGGCGCTCATTATTATGATGATTTATATTGGAGTTTGATAACTTATGTTCACCGCGAAAAATTTAACATAGATTTTAGGTTAAACTCCTACTCAGCTTTGGTAAGAGATAATCAAATGACAAGAGAAGAAGCCCTAGAAAGAGTAAAGTCTAAGTATGTTTTAGAAGACCCTGAGGTTATTGATTTATGCCTTAGAAGACTACAGATTTCGAAATCTGATTTTGACAAATGGCTAGCTTTACCTCCAAAGACATTCAGAGATTATCCAAACGGATATAAAAAAATGGAGTTAGCAAAACCTCTAATTTGGCTTTTAGGAAAAGCTGGCTTTTTTCCAGAAATAGTTTACGACAAATACTTTAATTGCGGTTATTGATGCTAGTATTGGGAATTAATGGAGGATTTGGAGGGGGACATCAAGATGTATCTGCGGTATTACTGGAAAATGGAGAATTATTAGCTGCTGTTGAAGAAGAGCGTTTGAATAGGATAAAGCACTCAAAAGGTCAAATTCCCTATTATTCAATTCTAGAGGTTTTAAGTTTAGCAAATAAGAGTTTTACCGATATTGACATTGTCGCCTTTCATGGCAAAACGTGGGGAAATCAAATAAAAGTAGATTTAGAGAATTACTTTAAATCACATTTTAATTATGTGCCAAAAATCGAATTGCATCACCATCATAAATGTCATGCCGCATCTGCTTTTTTTCCATCAAATTTTAATGAAAGTTTGGTTATAACTGCTGATAACTCAGGTGATGGCGATTCGTTACATGTTTATAAGGCATCAAAACAAAATGGTTTAGACCTTTTAAAAAGCTATAAAAGGCCTCAAAGTCTCGGTGTTTTTTATTCGTTAATAACACAATATTGTGGTTTTCAGAAAGATAGAGATGAATTTAAACTAATGGCTTTGGCTGCTCTTGGAAAACCTTCAATTGATTTAAGCTTTCTTTTAGATTTTGAAAACGGAGAATTGATTTTAGACGAAAATTACCTCACCAAAATTCCTTTTGGAACTCCAAGTCCTACAGAGCAAAAAATGCTATTTAATGACCTCTTTATTGAGAAAGTTGGATTTAAAAAGGCACTTCACGGAAACCCTGATTTTCAACATTTTAATTTAGCTGCATCTTGCCAAAAGCAATTAGAAAACGTGTTAATTAAATTAGTAAGTTATTGGCTAGAAAAAACTGGTCAAAAAAATATTTGCTTTGCGGGGGGTGTTGCCTTAAACGGTAAAGTAAATGGTGGGTTAGCCAACATGGAGAAAGTAAATAATTTTTATACCAATTGGTGCTCAAACGATTCAGGAATTTCTTTAGGGGCAGCTATTTTGAGTTCTAAAAGTAGTGCCCAAAATTGGACTAGCTCTAATGCATTTTCAGGAAGATCATTTTCTAACGAAGACGTAGAAAAGCAATTACTTGAAGTTGGCTTACATTTTACCAAAACTGAGAACCCATTTTTAGAACTCCAAAACCTAATACAGCAAAATAAAATTGTAGGGTTTTTTAATGGTAAAAGTGAATTTGGCCCAAGATCTTTAGGAAATAGAAGCATATTTGCCAATCCGTTTCAACCTAATATTCAATCTATTTTAAATAAAAAAATTAAATCTAGAGATTCTTTTAGGCCATTTGGTATTATTTTGAGGCAAAAAGATTTGCCTATTTACTTCGAAACAAAAGTTGAGTATTCTCCTTTTATGAATTGTGTTTTTAAAATTAAACCTGAATTTAAAAATCAATTTATTGAGGTTTTACACAAAGATGAAACTTGCAGAGTGCAAACAGTTTCAAATGATTCGCCTCTTTTAGCTGGCCAACAAAAATTTATGATAAACACAAGTTTTAATCACAACAAAGAGCCAATTGTTTATCAACCTAATGAGGCAATAAGAACTTTTTTTGGCTCAGGTTTAGATGTTCTGATTTTAGAAAATTACTTGGTTAAAAAAAACTAATTAGAAGGCCTAAATTTTTGTTCTAACACCAAATCAGGATACTTTGATTTTACATCTTTCATTTCTTGGTTTAAGATTGATGAAAAGTTCGTTTTAGAGTCTACCATAGCCTCATCAGATGTAATGTAGGTTGTATTTAATATTTTGTGATAATCAGCAGGAGGGGGAGAGTATTCAGTAATTACATCTTTACCGGTAACAACCTTTTTTAAAAGTGTAAAAGCTGCCACTCTATATTTCCAAGCAAATTTCCACAATTCAAAAAACCTGAAGTTTTGAATAAATACTTTTAAGTAACCTTTAATCAGCATCCATTCCAGTTGCTGTTTGCTAAAATTTTCGTACCAAATAGAGCCACCAATTCTAAACCTGTAATCGTCCCAATTTTTTGAAATGCCTGCAAATCCTTGCTTTTTTTGAGCAGCTAAACGTGCTATTTCGGTTCCAGGATATGCAACCATAATTGAGAACATGGGAACATCTGGGTTAACCTCTGCAGCAAAGTTTATGGTGTTTTGCATGGTTTGAATAGTTTCATTTGGGTGGCCAAGAATAAAAAATGCACCAGTTTTAACTTTTTCTTTTCGGGCTAAATCAAATGCCCTCATAATAGTTTCTTTGGTGTTGCCCTTACCTAGGTTCTTTAAGCTTATTTCATCACCTGCTTCAACTCCCATATGGAGTTCATAAATTTTTGACTTTTTAAATTGCTTCATCAAAGGCTCATCAATATATTTTACATGAGTTTGAACATCCCATTTTATTTTATTGTGGATGTTTTTTTGAATCATTAACTCCATTATTTGA
The DNA here is from genome assembly GCA_018609045.1 of Flavobacteriales bacterium. Lineage (GTDB taxonomy): Bacteria > Bacteroidota > Bacteroidia > Flavobacteriales_G > Salibacteraceae > JAAZVO01. Next base: position 4,015 of record JABAYK010000143.1, on the reverse strand, counting down.
TAAGCTCTTGGCATATCAACAGTAAAAATTTCATCTCCAATGTTTATAAACTCTGGGGAAGCGAAATCAATTAAAAACTCAAATTCTTCAATTACCTTTTTTGGACTTCTTTTGCGGGCAACTCTACCATTGTGGTTTACGCAAAATTGACAATTAAACGGACAACCTTTTTCTGTTTGAATGTAATACATTTCTGCCTTTGGAAGTAAGTCCCAAGCGGGAAGAGGAAGGCTTTCTTGGTCTATAATATTTGGCCTAGGTGGGTTTTGAACCAGTTCGTTTATTTCATTTCTGTAAACTAAACCCTTAATGTTTTTTAAAGGTATTTTACCTTGCTTAAATTCAATTATTTCTTTCAAAGTAATTTCACCTTCTCCAACAACTCCAATGTCAAAAAAGCTGAATTCTTGTAAAGTTTCTTTTGGTAAGGTTGAGACATGAACCCCTCCAATTACTGTTAAAATATTGGGATTTAATTTTTTAGTTAATGCAGCAAGGTAAGCAGCAGGCTTAATTTCGCTTGTAAAAGCTGTAAGGCCTACAATATTAGGCTTAAAATCATCAATAATTTCTACTACTTCTTCAAATTGTAATCTTTGATATTTTGCATCAATAACTTTTATTTCAACATCAATTTTTTCTCTTAAATACCCTGCCAAATGCGCCAAAGCTGTTCTAACATATTTGGGCTCATCTGTCCATGGTTCTATTACATTAATTACTGGAGGGTTAATAAGTAGTACTTTCAATACTTTTCGATTTTGAATTTTTTACAAATACTTTGGTATTTAAATACTCCCCTAAAGTAAGTTGGGCGCGAGAAGTGTATTTTTTGGTAAACAAGCCACTTATAAACTTAATAAACCTATAAGGCCTAAATAAATAATTGCTAGTGTAAAAACTTATTGAAATAAACCAAAAATAAAAAATAATGAAATTTTTACTGACATCATTACAATAATTTGGAGCCTCATTTAATGAAGATGAACCTAAAATTCTAAGGTATAGTTCATCATTATTTGGTATAAGGTTAGACTCAGATAAATCATCAAACATTTTTGAGCCTGGATAGGCACTAAAAATACTTGGGAATGCATCATAAGCCCCGTACCAACTGCATTTAATTAAAAACCACCAAGTTTTTAGAATGTCTATATGAGTTTCTTCAGGAAACCCTATTATCATATTTAACTTTACATTTAGGCCAGCTTTATGAGAACTTTTTATAGAGTTTAGCATAGCTTTTAATCGAACCCGCTTTTTAATTATTTTAAGCATTCTTTCAGAGCCAGTTTCAGGGGCATAAGTAATAAATCTACAACCTGATTTATAAAGGTGCTGGGCAACCTCAAAATCTATCGCCTCAGCCCTTGTGCCTGCTGGAATTTGCCAAGTAATATTAATGTTACTTTCTATCAAAAATTTCGAAAAAGAAATTATCCATTCTCTTTTTAAAATTGCTGTAAGGTCGTAAAAATCAAAGTTTTTTGCGCCATATATTTCATGAAAGTATTTTATTTCATTAAAAACCTCCTCAGGCTGTCGCATTACATATTTTCTACCCCACATTTGAGGACTTGAACAAAAGGTGCATTCATAAGGACAACCTCTTGTTGCTAAAATTGGTAAGGATAATGAATTGGTAACGCCATAAGAGATATTATGGGTTCTATACTTTTCAATAGGAAAAAGATGCCATGCAGGCCAGCTTACTTTATCAGGTTCAGTAATTCTATTTCTTCTATTGTTAATAATAACTAAGCCATTTTTTTTAAATGCAATACCAGGGCAGTTTTCAATAGAAATTTTATTTTTAAGATGGCTCAAAAAGTCAACTATTGTGCTTTCCCCTTCCCCTAAAATAGCAGCATAAAGGTGTTTTGTTTCTTCCAGACTACTTTTAACTGCGGCAGTAATATGCTCTCCTCCCGCAATTATTTTGACATTGTTAAATTTTTCTCCAATTTTATCAATCAGTATTTTTGAATGCAACCAATTATCAGAGAACATGCAACTAATTCCTATTACATCTGATTTTGGGTCAATTTTTTTTAGGATTTCTTCATCTGATAATCCAAACTTTACAATATTATTGGAGAATAGCTCTTCGTTTTTTGGATCTTCGGCAATACAATCAATGACATTTACTTTAAATCCTTCATTTTCAATTTGTGCGGCAATTAAAGATAACCCTAGAGGAGGCGTAGGTTTTAAAACAAACGGGCTAGGGATTTTTAATATAGGAGGATTTATTAAGGTTACTTCTAAACTCATTAATTTGATATACTTGGGATAATACTGTAAAACCCCTTTTGTTTAGAGGATAGAATATTTTTTCCAAAGTTATAACTTGATTTAGGCTGTTTCATAATTTTTAAAGAAAGTTGGGTGATTTTTTTTAAATTATAAAATTCTTTCTCAAATCTTTGCTTTCTATCATTAAAAGTTATTCTTACCGAAGGGTCTTTGAATTTATTTATATATGGAAAAAGTGAAAATTCTAAATCATTTTCATAAATCCCAAAGAGGGCTGTACCAGGATAAATAGTTAACTCTCCAACACCAGCAAACGTAAGTTTAGAGTCTCTTAAAAATTTTAAAGTTTCCTCAAAATCTTTCTCTGTCTCATCAGGTAAACCGGTCATGAAAAAACCAACAGTCTCGATTCCTAATTTGGCGCAAAAATTTATTACTTGATGAGCCTCTTTAATATTATAGCCTTTTTCATACAAATCCAGTATTCGCTGACTGCCTGACTCGATGCCAAAATATATTCTCTTACAACCAGCTTCTTTCATTGCTAAGGCCATTCTCTCAGTCAAAGTATCTAAACGACTTAAGCAGGTCCAAGGAATTTTAATGTTTTCTTTTTTGATTAAGTTACACAGTTTAATCACTCTACTTTCACTAATAGTGAAGGTGTCGTCAATAAAACGAATGCTTTTAGCGCCATAATTTTCTTGCCAATCTATTATTTCTTCTAAAATTTGACTTTCACTTTTGTAGGTAAGTTTTGTTCCATAGCTTTTTACGCAAAAATTACATTGGTAAGGACAACCTCTAGCGCTTTGAATAATGCCTAGAGGTTGAGGCATTAAAGGTTCAAAATAATTTTTAGAAGTTAATAGTGATATGTTTGGCTTAAAGTTTAATTGACTTGTTTTTAGTCTTTTAACCTGGCTTGGAGTTTTTTCATTTTCAGAATTTAGTGATAATAATCCTTCAGGAAGAATGTTTGAGTTGGTAGATATTGAATCAAAAAAATCAGCCAATTCATACTCAGGCTCACCTTGAACAATAAAATCAATAGTTGACTTTTTTAAAATCTCATGGCTAAAGATAGTAGGGTAGTGCCCAAAGCCTATTATTTTAATATTTGGAAATTTTGATTTTAATTTATTTAGAAATGAAATATCGTTTTCAAAGGTTTCAAACCCAATTAAAGTAACAATATATTGAGGTTTAAATTTGTTTATTTCAAGCAAACTTTCGGTTTCATTTTTCTGTGTTGCAATGCAGTCTATTAGTTTTATTTGCAGCTCTTTTTTTTGTTTCAAAATACCACCAATAGACAATAATTCAGCAGGCGGGAATAATGAAGTCGGTGACTCATAGGTACACATGTACCTTCTGGTTATTCTTTTTTGGTGAGGGAGATTGAGAAGTAATATTTTAATCATTATTTGGAACGTAAAGAATAACTTTTAATTACAAAATTAGGTCTGTTTCTAACTGTTTCATGAATTCTCCAAACAAATTCAGAAATTATTTCAAGAATAATTAAAACGAAAGAAATTAATATGGTATTTGTTTCAAATCGAATTACAGAATCAAAAAGGGACAAAATCAGAAAAAAAATCTCATTAAAAAACATCAACAACCCTATTAGCCCTATTGTCCGAATAATAAAAAGTGGAATGTTGGTGAATGAAAAAATAGTATCACCAAAAAGTTTTACTTTTTTCCAAAAACCCCATTGTGACTTTCCATATTCTCTTTTTTCTCGGTTATATGG
>JABAYK010000181.1 GCA_018609045.1 Flavobacteriales bacterium | reverse complement strand
TTTCAGAAAGCCTGAAGAAAGAATAATCTCAAACCTTATTCATTTTAAGGCAAACGACAAAAGGTGCGAAAACATGAGTTTAAATGAAATTTTTGAGGCAAGAAAAAATGGAATTGTCGATTTACAGATAAAATATATTTTAGATGATTTAAGGCAGTATCAAAAACTGAAAGCATTAAGCAAAGAGGAATTTTCCAATCAAATAGAAAAAGAGTTACAGAAAATAGACTTTATCGGAATTAAAGAAAAGCTAGATGAGTCTATAGATTTCTTTAACAAATGCTATGGTTTTAAAATTGAACACCTCAAAAATCAAAATCCAAAAAAAATAGATTTGGAGCCATCACCTGTGCTTCTAAAAAAAATAAAACAGGTTACTGAGTATGAAAACCTTCTATATGAGGCAGCTATTAGTATTTTCGAAAAAAGATTGAACCCTAACCTAACAAATGTCTAATAACAACTTAATTTTTAGATTAGAACGTATTTGGGTTTTAGCCAAAACAGATTATGCTTTGCGTTATTACGACTCAAAACTAGGGCTATTGTGGGCTTTGATTAATCCAATTTTTCAAATCTTAGTTTACTATTTCTGTTTTTCGTTTTTTATTTTCAGAAATAGAGAGTCAGACTTTATTCTCTATTTGTTTTCAGGTCTAATTACTTGGGCTTTTTTTGCAAGTGGAACAAAATTGGGTTTAGGTACCCTTTTTAAAAAGAAATATCTTTTAGAAAGCACGCAAATAAACAAATTCGATTTTTTTATTTCAAGCATTATTACTAATAGCCTGCAGTACTTTATTAGCCTACTAATTTATTTTGTTTTCTCTTTATTTATGGGTGTAAACTATAGTTTATTGGTAATATATTTCATCCCAATATTTTTAACAATGGTATTCTTTACCATGGGAATAAGTATGATTTTATCGGTGCTTAAAGTTTATTTTCAAGACATCAACCAAATTTGGGATTTGGTAATATTATTAGGTTTTTGGAGTATTCCAATAATTTGGGATTACAAATTTGTTTACGACAATTACCCTGAAATGCTATACATCAACCCATTTACAGGTATTGTAATTAACATCCGAAATATTTTCTTGTACAACGAAATTCCTGATTTTTACATCATGTTTTATGATTTAGGAGTTTCAATATTATTTTTAATATTTGGCGCATTTCTTATTCAAAAATTCACCAAAAAAATTATTGAACTAAGGTGCTCGAAGAAGAAAAAATATTAGTTGAACTTAAAAATGTATCCAAAACTTTTAAGTTATTTCAAAGACCCACAACTACTTTAAAAGAAAGAATAGTTGGATTTTTTACCGGGTTAAAAAAAACCGAATTAAAAGCCCTAAATAATATTTCATTCTCTATTAAAAAAGGTGAATTTTTTGGCATTATTGGCCATAACGGTAGTGGAAAATCAACCCTATTAAGTATTATTTCAAATGCCATTGAGCCAGACAAAGGTGGCACTGCCAAACTAAATGCTAAGTTTTTAAAATTAAGCTTAGGCATGGGCTTTAACAACCAATTAACGGCAAGGCAAAATGTTTATTTAAATGGATCAATATTAGGATTGAGAATAAAAGAAATAGACAAAATTTTACCTGATTTATTTCAGTTTGCTGGTTTACAAAAATTTATTGATACGCCTATAAAATTCTTTTCAAAGGGCATGGTAAACAGACTTGGTTTTGCCATTGGTATTTATGCAAAAGCCGAATTAATTTTATTAGATGAGTTTATTGGAGGAGTTGGAGATGAAAACTTTAAGGCAAAGGCAGATAAAGCCTTTCAAGAAATGGTTTTAAAAGGCAGAACTATAATTTTTGTGAGCCATTCAATGGGCTTAATAAAAAAGTATTGCAACCGAGTTTTGGTTTTACACCAAGGCGAAATGCTAGGTATATTTGCACCTGCTGATGCTATTAAAATTTACAAAGAAAAAATTGCTGAAAAATGATTTCTAAATTAAGAGATAGGCTTGTAAACCTATTCCATAAAAAAGCATTGGCCCACGTAGATGTTTTAAATGATGACTTAATTAGTGGCTGGGCATATAACCAAGCAAAGCCAAATGAAGAATTAGTTCTTGATATTTACATCGATGATTATAAAATTGGCTCTGTAAACGCCAACATTTATAGAGAAGATTTAAAAAGATTAAAAATGGGAAGCGGAAACCACGGTTTCTCTTTTAACATACCTACCGATATTAAGCTACCAGATAAAGGCGCAATTATTATAAAATCAAAAAATATTGAAGAACCCTTAACCCTTCTCCCTAGTAGTATTAAGTCTTTTTCTTTAACCCAAAAATACCGCAGATTTATTTCTTTTGAAGAATTACCAATAGAAGTAAAAGAAATATTAGAAAGCGAAATTTTTTGCCTAGATTATTATAACACCCAATTTAAATACAATTACCTAGATATAAATTCTGCCGCTTTGCATTATTGGACTGAAGGTGCAAACCAAGGAAAAAAGCCTCATTATTTTTTTGATAGCGATTTATACCTTTCAAATAGCCCAGATGTTAAGGCAAATAAATTTAACCCTCTTCACCATTACATTACAGGCGGTTGGAAAGAAGGTAGAAACCCCTCTTCTACTTTTTTTGCAGACCATTACCAAGCACAATATTGCCCCCAAAATCACGAAAACCCGCTATCACATTTTATCAAATCGTTTGTAAGTGGAAGTTTAAAAAATGTTCCCGAAAATTTAAAAGTTTTTGTTTTTGATGCAAAATATTACCTCGAAGAAAATCCTGATGTTGCAGCATTAAACCTAAACCCAGCTTTGCACTTTTTTAATTTCGGCTACAAAGAAAACCGAAACCCAAATGAAATTTTTAATACTCTTTTTTACAAACAAAATAATTCTGATGTAGGTAATTCTAAAATAAACCCATATTTCCACTACCTGTTTTTTGGCAAAAAAGAAGGAAGAAAAGTAAGAAAGTATATCAACATTAAAAGCCTTACTGCTGCTTTAACAAATGAAACTAAACCAGTAAAAAAATTGCCAGTTGACATTGTTTTACCCATTTACAATGGTTACGATTTTGTAGCAGATTTATTACCTACCATAAAATCAAACACACTCCAAGCTTACAACCTAATAATAATTAACGACTGTAGTCCTGACGAAAGAATAAAGCCTCTGCTAAAAAAGTTTTCAGCTGAAAACAAAAACATTAAACTAATTGAAAATAAAGAAAATTTAGGTTTTGTAAAATCTGTAAACCTTGGATTAAAAGAAGCCAAAAACGATGTTGTAATTTTAAATTCCGACACTGTTTTGCCAAAAAATTGGTTACCCCGATTAATGTACCCAATTTGGAGCAGCGCAAAAATAGCTTCGGTTACACCTTTTACCAATGCCGGCACAATAGCAAGCTACCCCACATCATTAAAAGATAATGATATTTTTCTTGATTTAAATATTGATGAAATTGACCAAGTTTTTAATTCTTTAAACCCCAACAATTATGTAAGCTGTCCAACAGGTGTAGGGTTTTGTATGGCTATGAGTAAAAAGGCAATACAAAAGGTTGGCATTTTAGATGATGTTTCTTTTGATAAAGGTTTTGGCGAAGAAAATGATTGGTGCCGAAGAGCAGCCAAATTAGATTTTGAAAATGTAATTACCCCTAACCTGTTTATTTGGCACAAGCATGGCGGCAGTTTTACAAGCGAAGAAAAACAAAAGCTAACTGCAAAAAACACACAAAATTTAGTAAAAAAACACCCAGAATATTTTGGTGAGGTTAGAAAACACATCAGTAATGATGAGCTCGATTCTATTCGATTTTATGCCATTATAAAACATGCCCAGATAAAGGCAAGCTCAAAACCAATACTTTATATTGACCATAGAATTGGTGGTGGAGCCAACGCTTATCTCGACAAAAAATTAGCAACCGACAAACAAAACAATCCTGTATTATTATTTTCTTATAACTTTAAACTAAAGTGCCCAGAGTTATCTCTTCACTTTCAAAACTTTTCAATTTCAAGGTATTTCGAAAATACCCAAGATCTATTTGATTTCTTAAACATCATTGAGATAAAGCAAATATTTTACAACAACTTGGTTTCATTTAAAAGTTTAAACTCAATTTTAAATAACCTAGTAACTTTAAAAAAATCCAAAGAAATTCCTATTTCTATTGCAATTCATGATTTTTTTCCGGTTTGTCAATCATTTACCCTTGTTAACCAAAATGGAAAATATTGTGGTGCAGAAACAAACCCAAAAGTTTGTGAAGTTTGCATAAAAGAAAATAAAAATTACGAAGACAAATCGATTTCAATTACCCAATGGAGAAGCCAATGGGAATTATTATTAGAAAATGCCAATGAAATAATTTGTTTTTCTGAGTCGAGTAAAAACATTATTAATAAGGTTTATGCAAACAATAAAAAAGTTGCAAAAGCCATAGTGGTTATTCGTCATACCTTGCCTGTAGCTATACCCAACAAACCTGTTCTCTCAATAAAAGAAGAATTGCATATTGGCGTAATTGGCACCATAAATTTTCACAAAGGAGCTGAAGTTTTAAAATCGATTGTTGGGTATTTGGACCAGCAACAAAGTGGAAAGTTAACAGTTATCGGAAGGCTGAGTCAAGGTCAAATTAATTCAAACAGATTTTACCAAACTGGCGCTTACGAGCCAAACCAATTACCCAAACTAATTGAAAACTCAGGTACAAATGTTTTTCTATTTCCTTCAATTTGGCCCGAAACATTTTCGTTTGTTACCGACGAGTTAATCGAAATGGATGTTCCAGTAGTATGTTTTGATATTGGGGCTCCTTCTGAAAGAATAAAAAAATACAGAAAAGGAAAAGTTATTCCGTTAAACTCATCAAATCTTGAAATTATTGAAGCACTTAAAGAATTAAACAATTCTTTTTTACAAGAAAGGAAACAGTATATCAAACAAAAATTAAAAAATACAAGTCTATTTAACCCAAAATTTTACCTAGAAAAATATCCTGATTTGGCCCAAGCCAACATCGACCCTTACTTTCACTATATTTTACATGGTGCATCAGAAGGCAGGCAACCAAGTGAAAACTTTGATTCAAAATTTTACCTAGAATCAAATTTCGATGTAAAATCGCAAGGCTTAAACCCCTTAATTCATTATTTAGATTTTGGGCGAGCTGAAGGAAGATTACCAAAGGAAAATAAAATTTACAACCTTTATCAAGAGAATTTAAAAATTGATCAAAATCAAAATATTGCTGTACTAATTCATGGCTATTATACAGATTTAATCGAGGAGCTTTTAAATAAAACTCTTTCTATTCCAATTCGATATGATATTTTAATTTCGGTAGTTTCAGCCGAAGGTAAAAATGAAGTAAATAAATGGAAGAAAAAAAATCCAACGGTTCGTGTTAAACTGCTTTTGGTAGAAAATAGAGGTAGAGACATAGCACCTGCCTTTATAGCTTTTGGGAAAGAACTTTCAAATTATGACCTCATTTGTAAAATACACACCAAAAAATCACTCTACACAGGAGCCGAACAAATTACTTGGCGAAAACAACTTATCAATAACTTATTGGGCAACAAAAGAACTATTGAAAACATAATTTACATGTTTCAGCAAGATAAATCGTTGGGCATGGTTTATCCTTACAGTAAATTGTTGCCTTATTGGGCATATTCATGGTTATCAAATAAGCCAATTGCCATGCCTCTTCAAAACAAGTTAAAAGTTCCCCTAACAACCGATGGTTTTATAGATTACCCTATGGGCTCGATGTTTTGGTTTAGGCCTAATGCGTTAAAACAACTATTTGATGACTCTTTAAGCATAACCGATTTTAAAGAAGAACCATGTGGCAACGATGGCACTTTTGCCCACGCCATAGAAAGGGCCTTTGTTGATATTGTTAAGTTTAACAAATTCAGTTATGCCGAAGTAAACTTTGAAGACAACAGCTATGCAAAAAACTTTGGCACAAAAAACCTCTACCAGTACACACAAAAATCTATAGCAGAGTTAACCGAGAAAATAAAGCAGTTCCAAATAATTTCGTTCGATATTTTCGATACTTTATTAACCAGAAAAGTGGTTTTCCCTGATGATTTAATGTTTCAAATTGAACAAAAATTAGACAAGAAATTTTCTTTAAAATCTAACTTTTTTAGCCTTAGAAAAAAAGCTGAACACGAGGCAAGAGTTGCCTTAAAAAAAGATGTTTCGTTTACAGAAATTTATAGCCAATTAAAATCTAACTCAGGTTTAAAACCAGAAATTGTTGATTATGCCAAATCTCTTGAGTTTGAACTTGAATGCCAATTTTTGAAACCTAGGGAAAATATGGTTGAAATATTTAACCAGTGTTTAAAGTTAAAAAAACAAGTTTGGTTGGTTTCTGATATGTATTTAGAAGTAGCTCAATTAAATACCATACTTAAGCAAAATGAAATTATTGGGTATCATAAAATATTTGTATCGAACTCGCTAAACGCAAGAAAAGATAACGGCAAATTATGGGATTTGCTGTTAAACGAAAATATAGAAGAAAAAAGCAAAATTTTTCATATTGGCGATAATGAGCATTCTGATATTCAGCAAACCATAGATAGAGGTATAAACAATTACCATGTGTTATCTGGTTTAAACATTTTTAAAAATTCTCCAGTTGGATTAAATTACACCAATAGATACACCCAATGGCAAAACCATAAATATTTAGGCCCTGTTTTATTTAAACTATTTAATTCTCCTTTTGTAAACCAAGCATTTACTCAATTATTGCCAAATAAATTTACATCGGCTTTTAATTCTGGGTATGCAGCATTTGGTCCGGTTGTGCTTTCTTTTTTGATTTGGCTTGCAGAAAAATCAAAATCAGAAAACATTTCGAAGTTTTACTTTTTAGCCAGAGAAGGATATTTTTTAAAACAGTTTTATGATGATTTTGTAAATACTCCAGAAGTAAAAGAAACCTATGGGGTTTTGCCCGCAAGCGAGTACCTTTTAGTTTCGAGAAGAGCAGTAATGGGCGCAGCAGAAAAATCTGATGAAATCCTTATCGATATTATGGAAAATAATTCTTTTGAGGGGATTTTAGGAGACTTTCTTTTCAACCGGTTGGGGGTAAAATTAAACCACGATGATTTTCCAGAATTAAATCAAAAAATATCGCTGCCAAAGCAAATAAATGAGGTTAAAGAAAAAATCTTAAAATTCAAACCACAAATTGAAGCACAAACTGAAACTGAAAATGCAAATTTTAGTGCATATTTAAATTCAATTGGATATACAAAAGAGAAACAGCCAGGCCTAGTAGACGTTGGTTATTCAGGAACCATCCAAAAGTTTTTGCACAAAATTGCACCACAAAAAACCAAAGGATTCTATTTCGTAACCAAGGAGGTTACCAAAACTTTTACCTCAAATCAAAATCAAACTTTTGGTTTTTTCGAGAATAACGCTGATAGCTCATCTCAAAATCCTATTTTAAAATTCAATTTATACCTTGAGTTTTGGTTAACTTCAAACGAAGGCCAATTGCTCAATTTTTCAGAAAGCAATGCCCAAATTTTACCAAACTTTAAAGCTAAAGAACCCGCCAAAGAACACTTTTATATTAACGAAGAACTTTCTAAAGGATGTTCGGCATTTATTAAAGATGCGGTATCTTTAACTTCAGGAAATTTGAATATACTAGGTTTAAATTCTGAAACTGCTCCTTACTTTTTTGAAGTTGCAGTAAGGCAGGATTTATGGGACGGAGACACAAGAAAAATTGCCTTTTTAGAAGATGAATTTTGTGGCAACGAAAAAAACTTGAATATTATTGGAGACTACAAAAAATTCGTTTTATAAGATTTTAAAATGAAGAACTTAAACTTAATATTACATATAGGGTCTGGAAAAACAGGAACAACAGCATTACAATCTTTTTTAAGGCTAAATCAGGAGTTGTTGCATCAAGAGGGCATTCATTATATGGAAACCCCTATTTGGGGAGATAATTCGCATCATTTATTAGGATTTGCCCTTTGGGGCACCGAGCATTTAGGCTTACCGAATATTCCAGAAGTACAAGCAGATGAATTACTCAATAAAATGGCAGTAGAATTATCCAACTTGCCAGAAAACATTCATTCAGTTATTATTAGTACGGAGCTACTTTTTGAAATTGCAGGAAACCCAAAAATAAAGCCTCTTAAAGATTTTATTCAAGCAAATTTTACCGATACAAAGATTATTGCATACTTAAGAAGACAAGATGAGCACATTCAATCACTTTATCAACATTGGGTAAAAACGGGGCACAAGCAATTTAGAAGCAAAACAATTGCTCAATTTATTCAAGAGTTTAAAGGCGATAATTATTATGAAAAATTGTGTACTTGGGCAAATGAATTCAACAAAGAATCCATAATTGTAAAAATTTACGAAAAACAACAATTTAAAAATGGAAATCTTTTTGATGATTTTATGGAAATTCTTTCTGTAGATGATATTTCAAATTTTTCTCAGCCCAAAAAAGACAATCTAAACCTTAGTATAAACCCTGAAGCAACAGAAATATTAAGATTATGTGGCTTTTACGATTACAACCAACTTAAAGAAATTTGGCCAGATGCAACTAAAACAAATTTAACGGGCTATTCTTTATTATCGGCAAAACAAAAATTAAAAGTCCTCGAAAAATTTGAAGAATCAAACAGAAAAGTCGCTATTGGTTTTTTAGGAAAAAAAGATGGCAAATTGTTTTCGGCTCCATCGCCTACTGAGGCTCCTATGACTGTTACCAACAACACAATGCCTTTTGAGTTTATGGTTCCAACATTAATGAGTATTTTTCAAAATCAACACCAACAAATTTTAAAATTAGAACAAGAAGTAAATAGGCTCGAAGCCGAAAGAAAAAACTTACATTCAGATTTAAGCAATCTTTCAAATAAGATAAATAACCCCTTAAGCCAAGATATAATTTATGTTTTAAATAAAAATAATTTTAATGCCATAAGCTATAGCAACCATATTAGTTCATATTCGTGGAAATCTAATGAGCTAGAAATTATTGCATCTAATTCAGACCCTGGATTATACTTTAATGTGCCTTTAAAAATTAATAAAAGTTATTTGGTAAAACTCATAATTCATAGCTCGGTAGAAACCATAACACAGTTGTTTTACTCTTTAGAAAGTGAAGAAGGTTTTAAAGAAAAACATTCTATTTCGGTAAAATCTAAAGCAGGCTTAAATGAGCATATTTTTAATTTAGATTTTAAAAATTTATCACCTAAATTAAGAATTGACCCCTCAAACTCTGAAGGAAAGTTCATCATTAAAACTTTACTAATAAATGAAAAATAGAATATGCCTTTAGATATTTATTTTCATATTGGAACAGGCAAAACAGGCTCAAGTGCCATACAAAGTTTTCTTTCGAAAAACAGAAAAACTTTTTTCGAAAATTTTGGTATACTTTACCCAGATTTGGAGGAACCATACGAAACTGGCACTTTGTTTAATCATGCCATCATCTTTAATAATGATAAAGGCGCAACTGTAGATTCTTTTGTTTCTTACTTTAAAAATTGTGTTAGTTACTGCGAAAAGCACAAAATAAAAAAGCTAGTTTTTAGTTGGGAAAATACCAGCTTGAGATATGCAACCTGGTTGCAAAAAGCTGCTGAATCTATTAACCAACGGGTTAAAATTTTAGTTTACTTGAGAAGGCAAGATAGCTGGATTGAGTCTGCATGGAAACAATGGGGCCATAAGCATGAAAACATTCAAAGTATAGAAAAGTATGCAGAAAAGGTTGACATGGATTGGTTTAGCCTTTTAAATAACTGGGAAGAGGTTTTAACCAAAGGCGATTTCTTTGTAAAACCTTACGAAAAAACCCAAATTAAAAATAGTGTTGTAGAAGATTTTTTAGATTACTTTAAAATAGATATAAACCATGAGTATTTTAAGTTAACCGATGATAATTACAAAAACTCAAACTTAGGTTTTAAAAAAGAAGTTGTTCAAGTTTTGGAAGCCTGCAAAAGGCTCAACACTAGTGTTCACGATAATAAATTATTTAAATTCTTTTATGATAATTTACCCACATCATACATTAAATCTCCTTTTGAGCCATATTACTTTTTAAGCCATGCATCAAGGTTAGAAATTTTAAAAAAGTACGAAGATTCGAACAGAAAAGTTGCAGAAAAATATCTACCAAAAAATAATGGCATTCTTTATTTAGACCCTGTTACGAGTCGCCAAAACGAAGCCGATAATGAAACTGATACCACTAGCCTAAACTTAGAAAATGTTGTTCCTATTTTAATGAATATTATTTCTAGTCAAAACCAAAAAATAAATAGGCTTGGTATTTTGCTAGATCGACTTAAAGAAAATGCAGGGAAAAATGTTTTTAAAATTGTTTTTG
>JABAYK010000068.1:5299-10480 GCA_018609045.1 Flavobacteriales bacterium | reverse complement strand
ACTCCAACTGCTCTGCCAGATGGGTCATTCATGTTTTTAAAAGCCGCATCCCATTCTAAAGCAATAGGAGTAGAGCAAGCCACAGAAGGAACCGAAGGAACCGTTAAGGCAGCTGTTTTAGAAGGGTAATGCTCCTCAAAAATACTTCGGTATAAAAACTCTTCTTTGTTCAAAGGGGTTTGCTCAGGGAATTTATAATGAGCATTTTCCAATTGGTCATCTGTAACTTGGGTATTGGCAACTACTTTTAACTCATCAATCCAACTGTAGCCTACACCATCGCTAAACTGTTCTTTTTGTCTCCAAGCAAAACTTTCAGGTAAATATTTCTCGAATGCTTTTCGAACCACCCATTTTTCCATGCGTTCTTTGGTAATCATTTTATCTTGCGGATTTAAGCGCATGGCTACATCCATAAAATCTTTGTCTAAAAATGGAACTCGACCTTCAATTCCCCAAGAAGCCAAAGATTTGTTGGCTCTTAAGCAATCGTATTGATGTAATTTGAAAAGTTTTCTTACCGTTTCTTCATGAAACTCTTTTGCATTTGGTGCTTTGTGGAAATACAAATAGCCTCCAAAAAGTTCATCTGCACCTTCACCTGATAATACCATTTTAATTCCCATTGCTTTTATGGCTCTTGCCATCAAATACATTGGAGTAGAAGCTCTTACAGTGGTAACATCGTAGGTTTCTAAGTGGTAAATTACATCCCGTATGGCATCTAAACCTTCTTGAATCGTAAAAATTATTTCGTGGTGAACTGAGCCAATATGTTTCGCAACTTTTTGTGCTGCAGCCAAATCTGGCGAGCCTTTTAAACCAATGGCAAAAGAATGCAATTGAGGATACCAAGCTTGGGTTTGGTCGTTTTCTTCAACTCTTTTTTCAGCAAACATTTTGGCCAAAGCCGACGTAACCGAAGAATCTAATCCGCCCGATAGCAAAACTCCGTATGGCACATCGCTCATCAATTGGCGTTTTACAGCCGCTGAAAGTGCATCGTGCAAATCTTGAATATTAGTTGAATTATTTTTTACATTTTCAAAATTTTCCCAATCTCTCGAGTACCATTTTACCGGAGCTTCATTGTTATTTGTTAGGTAATGGCCCGGAGGAAACAATTCTATTTTATTGCAAATTCCTTCTAGTGCTTTTAATTCAGAAGCAACATAAAAAGTGCCGTTGTTATCCCAACCCATGTAAAGTGGAATAATCCCCATGTGGTCGCGGGCAATAAGGTAATTGTTGTTTTCTACATCGTATAAAGCAAAACCAAAAATCCCGTTTAAATCGTCTAAAAAGTTGGTGCCTTTTTCTTGGTAAAGGGCCAATATTACTTCACAGTCTGAAGCAGTTTTAAATTGATATTTATTTTTTAGGTTGGCTTTAAGTTCTTTGTGGTTGTAAATTTCTCCGTTGGCAGCTAAAACCAAATTGTTGTTCTCACTAAAAAGCGGCTGTTTACCCGAAGTTGGGTCAACAATGGCCAATCTTTCATGCGCTAAAATGGCATTTTCACAATCAAAAATCCCACTCCAATCTGGACCACGATGTCTGATTTTTTTTGACATCTCCAATATTTGAGGTCGTAAATGCTCTGCTTTTTCTTTTAGTTCAAAAACACAAACTATTCCACACATAAATTCAATTTAGAAAAATCAAAAATATAATTTCGAAACCACCAAATATTCTACAAAACTTAAATTTTACGATGTAAAACTTCTAAAATATTTGACTCGGTTTTAAAACAAATACAAGAAAGAGTAAGTTACTTTTGCAAACTGAAAAAATTTTGCATGAAACAAGCTCTTTTGGGGATATTAATCTCGATTTTTAGTATTTCAGCTTTTGCCCAAGTTTCTATTAAAGGATATGTTTACAATGGAAACAACAAAAATCCTTTGGTAGGCGCTAATATTATTGTTCAACAATCAGAAAATGGAACAACTACCAACCAAGATGGATACTTTGAAATAATTGATTTAAAACCATCATTATACACAATCGAAGTTTCTTATACTGGATTCAAAAAACAAGTATTTCATCAACTTCAAGTTAATACCATTTCACCCATTGTTTTAGAAGTTAAGCTAGAGGAACAAGTTAATGAGTTGGAAGGTGTTGAAATAAGGTCTGAAGCTTTCAAAAAAACAATGGAGAGTCCACTTGCGGTTAAAAATATCAACAGGGTAGAAGTACAAGCAATTCCTGGAGCGGTTATGGATGTTTCGAAGGCTATTCAATCTTTGCCGGGTGTTTTACCCCGAGTTTCTTTTGGTTACGGAATTATTGTAAGAGGAGGAGCATCAAACGAAAACCGTTTCTTTTTAGATGGAATTGAAATTCCGGCAATCAACCACTTTAATGTGATGGGGGCAACTGGTGGGCCAAATGGACTCATCAATTTCGATATGCTATCTAACACAAATTTGTATTCGAGTGCTTTTCCTGCCGAATATGGAAATGCTTTGAGCTCGGTTTTAGACATGCAACAACGCGAAGGAAGAACAGACAGAATTGGAGGAAAAATTATTGTTGGTTATACCGATTACGGCGCTGTAATAGAAGGTCCGTTAGGAAAAAAGGCCAATTACTTGTTTTCGTATAGAAAGTCTTTTTCTGAGTATTACCTAAAAGCCTTTGATGTTCCTGTTTTGCCTGCTTATTCTGATTATCAGTTTAGAACAAAAATAAATTTAGATGCCAAAAACGAATTGATTTTAACTGGATTAGGAGGAAACGATAAATACCGATTAAATCTTGACGCAGATGCAAGCGACGCGCTTTTGTATAATGTTGGTTACATACCTGAAGGGGACCAAAGTTTATATGCTTTTGGAGCAAATTACAAGCACTACTTAAAAAACTCTTATTACAATTTTGTGGTAAGTAGAAATTCGTTTACAAGTGTGGCAGATAAATTCAAAAATAATTCGGGTGTTGAGGCTGATAGACTCTTAAAATACCAAGCAGAAGAAAACGACAATAGACTTAGGTTTGAGCATAATCTTTTTCATGGCGATGTTAAATACAAGTATGGTGTTAATTTAGATCAAAGCTTGATTAGTGTAGATAATTTCGCTTTAAGTGCAACCCAAAAAGGAATTGATACTTTAAATATAAAAAGCTCAACAGAGTTTTTACGTTACGGAATTTTCGGAAATTACAGCAATACTTTTTTTGATGGAGCTTTAACCATGAGTTATGGCTTTAGAATGGACGGAACTAACTTGAACAAAAAAATGCAAAATCCTTTGAATCAGTTTTCGCCAAGAGCAGCAATTTCTTATAACATCAACGAAAAGTGGAGTTTAAATTCTAATGCAGGAATTTACTATCAATTGCCTCCAAGCATCGTTATTGGGTACTTTGACGAAACTGCTCCAGGAGCAGAGCTAGATTTTATTAGTTCTAATCATTACGGGTTGGGAGTTGAATACAAGTACAAGGAAAGCTACCGATTTAGTATAGAGTTATTCTCAAAAACTTACGATCAGTATCCGTTTTTGTTAAGAGATTCAATTGCAATGTCCAATGCTTTGGCAGATTATGTTGTTGTTGGCAACCAACCAACCGATGCAACAGGCGAGGGCAGAAGCTATGGTGCAGAGTTGTATGTTCAGCAAAAGCTAAAAAGCAATTATATGTGGATGCTTTCTTACACATATAGTGTAAGTGAGTTTAAAGATAAAAATGGAGTCTTTGTTCCTTCCTCGTGGGATACAAGACATATTTTGAGTCTATCTGGCTTAAAAAGATGGGATAATAACTGGCAATTGGGAATTAGATTTAGGTATGCAGATGGAACACCTTATACTCCTTTTGATTTAAATGCTTCGGCAGATATTAATAACTGGAATGTGGTAAATCGCGGAATTTATGATTACAACAGGTTAAACCAAGAACGAATTCCTGCTTTTCATGCTTTGGATGTAAGAGTTGATAAGCATTTCTTTTTTAACAAGTGGAATTTTTCGGTTTACCTAGATGTTCAAAATTTTTACAGTGCTAGCATAGAATTACAGCCCTATTTAACTGTGCAAAGAGATGATAATTTTAATCCAATTGTAGATCCTAATAATAGTTCTAATTATTTACTCGATCAAATTAATAGCGATACAGGTAGGGTTTTACCAACCTTTGGTTTGATTGCTGAGTTTTAGAGTTGTTAATGAGTTTTTGGTTTTAATTTATCATTAAAAATTCAACATTCAGTAGCAGGGTTTTCAAACATTTCGTTTTCTTTTCCTTCACGAGCAGGAGAGAGGCATTTAAAGTCTTTTTCAATCAAGATATGAAGTTTATTTCCTTCAATTTCAATGGTTTCTTCAAAACCTACTTTGGTTTCATCTTGCCAAGTTTGAGCAGTTTCTTGATTGATGAAAAGTTGTAATTTATTATTCTCGAAACTTGCTAAAAATCCCAATTTTTCATTCGGAATTAATTCATAATTAAAAATATTTGAGCCTATTTTGGTTTCAGCTATTACAGAAACTCCTGCAATTATTTGATCAACTTCGGGCTTGGTTAACCTTAAACGTATGCTGTTGTTTTGTATGCGAAGCTTCATAAAATATATTCTGAGTTTGTGTAAATATTAAAACTATGTTCTTTGGTAAAACCAACCAAACAAATATTGAATTTTTCTGCTGTTTCTACAGCCAAAGAAGAGGGAGCTCCAATAGCTACAATAAACTGAATACCTGCCATGTAAGCTTTCTGAATTAGCTCAAAACTAGCTCTACCACTTAAAACCAAAACTCTATTTATAAAGGGTAAAGCTTCATGATTTAAGCCCCATCCTATTAATTTGTCTAGGGCATTGTGTCGGCCAACATCTTCTTTTAATTGTAATAAATTACCTTCTAAATCAAACAAACCAACCGCATGCAAACCTCCTGTATGTTCAAAAACAGCTTGTTGGCCTCGTAATTTGTTTGGCAAATTGAAAACAATGTTTTTGGCTAATTTTTCGGTTGATTTGGATTGTGGAAAAGGACATATGCTTTCTAAAGATTCAATTGAAGCTTTTCCGCAAACCCCGCAAGAAGAGTTCATGTAAAAATTTCGGTCTAGTTTACTTTCTTCAAAGGTTGCAGTTGATTTTAACTCAACACGAATAACATTGCCTTCTTCTTCAATTTTGCCTCTGTCGGTGCAATATTTAATGGATAAAAT
>JABAYK010000068.1:0-5289 GCA_018609045.1 Flavobacteriales bacterium | reverse complement strand
TTCAGATACCAAGAAACCTTGGGCTAATTCAAAATCGTTACCTGGAGTTCGCATAATTACTGCGATGCGTTTTTCTTGTCTATTTTCAAGTTCCCCAAAACCTAATCTAATTTCAAGAGGTTCTTCGGTGGCAACCAAATCGGGTAGGGCTAGGCTTTGGTCGTTTTTAACCTTGGTAATATTTATTGCTGCCACCCTCGATTTTTGCATTCCCCAAATTTAGGCTTATCAATGTTAAATTTTTGAACTAAGACAAATAAAAGAATTGCCAATTAATTCTTAAAAACCTTAAAAGTTTGTTTCCCTTTATTGGTGTAAACATTTATGAAATAAATAGCATTTGGGTATTGCTTTAAACTAAAAGATTTAGAATTAGAATAATTTTCCACTTTTAGCAATAGATTTTGCCCAAAAACATTATAAACTTCTAGGTTTATTATTTTTTGATTAGCCATAACCCAAACTTTGTCTGCTGTTGGATTTGGAAAAAGATTTATGATTGATTTATTGTAAAACCCATCAAATCCTTGCACAAAATTTAAATTGATTGAACCATTAACAATATTGAAAACACCACCTGTAATATTAGAATTATCATTATCAATGGTTAGTTTGGTTGGTGTTTGGTTGCTTAACCTAGCATCATCACCCATAATAAAGTAAACTCCAAAAGGAAGGTTCTTAAATTTAAAAGAACCTGCGGTATCTGTAGAATTATATCTTAAAATTTGAAAGTTTGTATCGGTTAGCAATAATGGTAAGTTTGAGAATGCCTCCTTTTTGGCTTTTCCTGCTCCTTTGTAAATGTTTCCGGCAATAAACCCTGATCCTCCGGTGTTTAGACCTTGTAGGGTGCTAATTTCAATGGTTTGCGGCCCACATTGTTCTTCTAAACTATCGGCTTGCAAAAAGGTGGCTCCGTTTGAGAAATAAGTCGGAATTTCAAAAGGATGAAGAGATGAATCTGGTACAACCTTTATATAATATTTTGGCAGATTACTATGAAGTGTAAAAGTCCCATTACTTGAAATTAAGGAAGTATCTTCAGAAAAAACTGTAGAATCAATTGGATTGAAGCCAATCATGTAAGCTAATCCTCCTTGAAGGTTATTGCCAGAATTTGACTTTGCAATTCCTGAAACTGTACTAACCAAATTAGTATCTACATCAATATAAGTTGTATCCAAGTAATTAATCCCTGAGCTCAAGTTTACCATTTCCAAGATGTATCTTGTTGATGTATCTGGGAAAAAGTTAATAACCCCATTTCCACTTGTAAATATAACTTTGGTAAAGGGTGTAATATTATTCAAATAGCCAACCATTAAAGTATCAGTAATTGTATCGCCTGGACAAGTGCTAAAGTGCTTTGGAGGTAAACCAAAAGTGTTTTTTATTCCTATGCTAATTGTATCAAAATAGGTGCAACCTGTTACTTTGTCAATCATTTCTAGGGAATAAACTGATGCAGAATCAGGAAAAAAGGATAAAATACTATCACCAGGAATAAACAAAACATCAAGGGTAGGACTTATGTTGCTTAAAATCCCAATATTGAGTGTGTCTGTAATTGTGTCTCCACTAAAAATATTAAAAGTTTTTAACGGCAGGCCAATTGGCTTTAGAACTTCAATGTAGATGGAATCTAAAAAGCTACAATTGCCAAATTGAGAAGTTACTTCTAAATGGGTAGTTAAGGTTGTATCAGCTAAAAAGCCAATTCTAAAAAGGTTTGGAAATGAACCAAAGCCCCAATGGTATTGGTATCCATTGATTGAGTCGGCTTCAATAATTACCGTGTCAGCATAACAAATTTGAATAGAATCTAATGTTATTTGAGCTTTTGGAACAACATCAATGTAAATTGTATCACCTCTATAACATTGGGTTCCGCTATCTGAAATTAACACAGCATAGCTGATTGAAGAATCGGGACTGATAAAAACTGTGGAATCAGTTGTGCTGCTTATGGCAAAGTTTGGTGACCAAGAATAAGTGTTTCCACCTTTTGCAATTAATTGAACAGAATCTCCCTCACAAATAACAGTATCGTTTGAAACTTTAATGGGAATAGGAATTTGGGTTATTTGAAAGTTTATGGTGTCTTTATTTCCACAAATATTTTCGCCAATTACCCAATAACTTCCGGGGTTGGTAAGGTTTATTTGGGTTGTAGAATCACCATTGCTCCAATATGTTTTAAACTGCTTATTTACATTAAGTTGTGTAGTGTCACCGCAAGTTAAATTATAACCTAAAGAGCTGTTAAGTTTTAGTTTTACTTCACCGCAATAGCGGTATAAATACGGGTAAGAAGCAACACTCAAATAAACTAATTCAGGATAATTATCATAAGGTTGTTCTACATCAGAAATGTTTCCAGTAAATGGAATGTTTACATTTTGCCAAGAGTCCCCTACATTTTTCGATTGAAAAATTTTTGGGTAGTTGCTTCCACTATGAAAACCAAAGGCCAAGCTATCTGAAATAATTTTAGTGTAAGCAGCACTTTGCGATAAGCTTCTATCAAAAAATGTTGCGCCTGAATCTATGCTGGTATACATTTTTCCAAACGACCCAGAATGCATAATGGTTTTGTCAAACACTTCTACATCAAGCACTTGGTTTGCGTAAACAGCATTTAAGGTATTCCAAGTTAACCCTTGGTCATCGGAATAAACAATGCTACGGTCATTAAAATTAATCTTCATTCCTGCCAAATAGATTCTGCCATTTTTAGCAACTTCTAAATCTTGGCAACCAATTATTCCCTGAATGGTATCTTGGGTAAAAGTTTGGCCGCCATCCATTGTTTTATAGAGTATGGTATAATCAAATCTATATCCGATAAACCAAATGTTATTGTGAGAAAATGCATGCGCGTATAAAAATGAAGTTGTACTGTCAAAATATGCG
Organism: Flavobacteriales bacterium; assembly: GCA_018609045.1. Classification (GTDB taxonomy): domain Bacteria; phylum Bacteroidota; class Bacteroidia; order Flavobacteriales_G; family Salibacteraceae; genus JAAZVO01. The sequence continues at coordinate 2,373 of JABAYK010000068.1, read as the reverse complement.
CTATCCCATGTTTGGCCGGAGTTATGGGTAAAGTAAATGTAACTGTAAGTTCCAAATGCAAAGGCAGTATCTTCAGAAGTTGCAACAACATCTTCTAAAAAAGAGTAGGAGCTATTTTTTACGGTTTGCCATGTATGACCGGCATTTGTGGTTTTATAAACCTTAGATGCTTGGGTACCATATCCAATATTGTTTGATTCGAAGTTAATTCCTGTAAAACCATTTGAAACGTTGGTTGTGTCTGCTGACCATTGCGCTTTTAGTGAGGTTGAGATAAAAAGTAAAAAGCCTATTAGGATTGATAAGTTTTTCATAAAATGTAATTGTAGCAATACTACAAATGAATTTAGAATATTTATTACATATTTTTAAACCATGAAATTATGGCCTTTATTTAGCTTTTGTGTAATTATCCTTTTTGGTTGTTCTAGTCCAAAAAAACCGTCGATAGAAGACTTAAACACTCCTTTTGAACTAAAAGAAAACTATTCGGCAACCTATGAAGAGTCAATTGAATATTACAAGAAACTACAAGATTTTTTCCCAAAAAATATATCTATTGAAGAGGCAGGAGAAAGTGATGCAGGAAAACCAATTTACAAGGTAGTTTTAGCGGAAAAATTAACCTCTCCAAAAACAAAAAAAGATGGAAGTGACAAACTGGTCATGTTAATCAATAATGCTATTCATGCAGGTGAGCCTTGCGGCGTAGATGCAAGCATGATGTTGGCAAGAGATATTTTGATGGATGATGAAAAGCGTAAACTTTTAGAAGAAATTACTTTAGTAATTATTCCTATTTACAATGTTGGCGGAGCTTTAAGAAGAAACTCAACCACAAGAGCCAACCAAAATGGTCCTGCTGAATATGGTTTTAGAGGAAATGCCCAAAACTTAGACTTGAACAGAGATTTCATCAAAATGGATTCTAAAAATGCTAGAACTTTTGTAAGGCTTTTTTCAGATTGGATGCCAGATATTTTTGTAGATACTCACACTTCGAATGGAGCTGATTATCAATACACGCTTACCTTATTGCCAACTTTTCATGAAAAACTCCCAAAGCCTTTAGATGACTTTTTGAGACTCAAAATGCTTCCAAGTTTATACAAACAAGTAGATGAAGCAGGTTGGCTAGTTTGTCCTTATGTGATGAGTTATGGCACTCCTGATAAAGGTATTTTAGGTTTCTACGATTCACCTCGGTATTCATCTGGTTATGCTTCACTATTTAATTGTTTGAGTTTTACAACCGAAGCTCATATGCTCAAGCCCTTTGCCGATAGGGTAAACAGTACTTATACTTTTTTAGACGAGTTGTTAAAATTTAGTTTCGAAAACAAATCTGAAATAAAAAAGGCCAAAGCTGAATCTGAAGAATTATTGGCCAATCAACAAGAGTTTGTTTTAGATTGGGAGTTAGACTTTTCAAGGTTTGATTCCATCCCTTTTAAGGGATATGAAGCCAAGTATAAAACGAGCGAAATAACAGGCAAACAAAGGTTGTATTACGATAGGGAGGCTCCTTTTGAAAAGAAAATAGCGTATTTCAATTACTATAGTCCAACAGTTAAGGTTACAAAACCAAAAGCTTACATTATTCCGCAAGGGTTACGAAGAGTGGTGAACAGAATGAAAGACAATAACGTTCAATTTTCGCAATTGAAAAAAGACTCTTTGATAGATGTTGAATTGTATGAAGTTTTAAGTTTCGAAACTGCAAAAAAACCTTACGAAGGCCATATTCCGCACAGTAAAGTAGAGGTAAAGTCATCCAAAGTAAAAAAGCAATTTTATGCAGGTGATTACTTGGTATTAACCAATCAATCTAATGTTCGGTATATTTTAGAAACTCTTGATCCTCAGGCAAAAGATGCCTTTTTTGTTTGGAATTTCTTCGATTCGTTTATGCAACGCAAGGAGTATTTTTCGGGATATGTTTTTGAAGATTATGCAGCTCAATTTTTGAGAGAAAATCCTGCATTTCAAAAAGAGTTTGAAGAGAAGAAAGATGCAGATACTTCATTTGCCAATTCAGCAAGCAAACAACTGATGTTTATTTATGAAAATAGTCCTTTGGCTGAGGGAACCAATAATGTTTACCCAATAGGAAGAATTTTAAACTAATATTTTGGAAGAAAAATTAATCAACCAGTTTTACACTGCATTTAAAAATTTAGATGCAGAAACCATGGTTTCATTATACCATGATGATATCATGTTTGAAGATCCAGCTTTTGGTATTTTAAAAGGAGAAGAGGCCTATTAATGTGGAAGATGTTAATTGAAAGTCAAAAAGGAAAAAACTTCCAGGTATCTTTTTCGAACATTCAACAAAACGGAAAAATAGTTACTGCCAATTGGGAAGCGAAG
>JABAYK010000001.1:10654-54677 GCA_018609045.1 Flavobacteriales bacterium | reverse complement strand
TTTTTCTAAAATTCATAGGGCGTGTGGCTCAATAAAACACTTATGACGATTGAGCTGCAAAATTGTTTTAATTTATTGGTTCTTTTGTGATTTTGGGTACCAAATTTAGAAGTGGTTAAATGTTACTTTTTATTCGCTTTATCTCTTTCTTTTTGAAGCTTGCGGTAATACTTCACATCTTTTTTGGGTTGGGCAGCTTCTTTGGTTTTCTTTTTCAAGGGGTCTTCATGAAAAAAGTACCTTAAATCTAAGGTTAAATAACTGCCATTAAGTTCAAAAAAAGCATCGGTATTTTCAGTTGAAGAGGTATACCTAACACCCGAATAATAAATATTGGTAAAAGGTTTGTGGAAAGAAGCTCCTAAATACCAATAGCCCATTTTTTTGGAACGGTATTCCCAACCTAAATTGGCTAACAAAGAGGGCATAACCCAACTTCTTCGGTTTGAAATATGGTAAATCTCGTCTGTTCTTGTTCCTACATCGCTAGGAAAAAAATCTATAGAAGCGCCAAAAGCAGCATTCATGAAAATTTGTTTATCTAGCTGAACATAAACCAAAGCCAATGCAGGTATTTCGTAACCAATTATGGTAAATTCTGAATTTCCGGTAAAAGTATCTGGGTCATCTACATCAATATCAAACTTCCGGCTTACATAATTTATTCCAGTTTCAAATGAAATTTTATCCGTAATTCCTCTTCTAATTACGCCTCCAAATGAAAAACCTGTATTGGTATTTAGAGAATAATTTATGTTGTTAACTGTTTGCGAAACAGTTCTATCAACAATAATATCATCTGCAAATAAGGGCTTAAACTGCAAACCAAAAGTGAGTACTCTTTCTTGCGAATAAGAAGAATATATACAGGCAAAAAGAGTAAAGAAAAGAATAGCCTTTTTCACTTTGTAAAAATAATTAATTAGAAACCAACGAATTAACCTTTAACAAAGTATCCGATTACGCCCAATAAAATAGCGCCTAATCCAAGCAGCAATACAAAGTATCTAAAAAAAGTATCTGGAATAAATGGTTTACGGAATTTACCAATCGTAAGGTTATTTAAACGGGAAGCAATTTGAAAATCTTTTTTATGAACCCCAAACAAATAAATATGTCCATTTTCAATTTTTTCTATATCCTTTTCGAAAGTTAATTTGTGCTCTACCAATAAGTTTTCGAAAAAGTTTGCCCTTTCTTGTGTTTTGAAATTAAACACGTAATACATGGTATTAGTAGGATGCAAGGTGTAGTTGGTAATGTTAAAATTGAATTCCATTATATCACCCTAATTTTTTGACCAACATACAATATTGAATTTCGCTGAATACCATTTAAAGCACATAATTTGTTGATGGTTGTGCCATAGCGGTTTGCTATTTCATACAAATTGTCGCCTCTTTCTACTGTATGAAGGTTTACACCCTCAGGCAAAGCAGCAAAGCCATCTTTGGTTTTTACCAACTTAACTTTTTGGTGAACCACTTTTTCCTCATCAAAATCAATAAAATGTGCAGGGTTTATGGCAATTCCTTTAAATCTAGTTTCAAAATGCAAATGACTTCCAGATGATCTTCCAGATGACCCTCCAAGTCCAACAACATCTCCTGCCTCAACTTTTTGGCCTGGCACAACTTTAAATCTATGTAAATGGGCATAAAGGGTTTCTAAGCCATTGTAATGTCTAACAACCACAACTCTTCCATAGCCGCCAAAATATCTGGCTACACGAACAACTCCCGGAAAAACAACCTTTACTGGATCCCAAACTTCAAGGTCTAAATCTACCCCGCTATGCATTCTTCCTTCTCTCCATCCAAAAGAAGAAGTCATTACTTTTTTATCTAAAGGAAATTTGAATTTATCGTTGGGTAAAACACCTTCTAAAACCAAGTTTATTACCGTGTCTTTTCCACTAAGAGCATGATTATAAGGATTGGGAATATCTGTATTCCAACCTTGGTAAAATGTATCAGCTGGGAATTGAGATTGGCATAGGTTTACAATAAACTCATTTGGCAAATCATTTATAGGTACATCTTTTGGCGGATGCTTATCTAAATAGAGGTTTATTTGGTTAATCATTGCGTAGGGTATCACCTCCATTTCAAACAATGAATCAATAAGGTTTGCCACTTCAAACTTGTTCATATCATGAATAGAAATCAGCAAATTCAATTTATTGATTAATTCAAACGAAAAATTTTCAGCACTTAAAATTGAATCCATGTAATCTACTAATTCTTTGAGAGAAGCATCTGCCAAATCATCAAGCAAAGTGGTTTCGCCATACATAACCATGGCAGAAACAGTATCTCTTTTGGTCTTTTCGGTTTCACCTGCAAAGGCTATATTCGTAGTAACCAACAAAGCCAAAACCCAAATAAAGAATTTGTTAAAATTATTCAAGTTGAAATTCAAAATTTTCATGTGAAAAACGAGGTAAAAATAAAACTTTAACAAATAATCAAAATTTTACTTTTGAAAACGATGGCAAAGAAGAAAAAATATTTAAAAAGCATTGTTATTATCATTTTAAGTTTACTTGGTATAATGCTTATTTGGTTGAGTTTAACTAGTTCGAATTATACTTTAATTAGGCAAACCGAAATTGATGTGCCGCCTAGGTTTGCTTACCAATATTTAAACGATTTAAAAAATAGAAATGGTTGGTCTATTTGGGAAAAAGGTTTTTCTGACCAAAAATTTGTTTTTTCTTCCCCTTCATCGGGAGTAGGGGCCAATTATTATTGGGCAGATTTAGAAGGAGAGAAAAATGGTGAAATAACAATTACCCATAATAAAGAGGATAAAGAGGTTAGGTTAAAGTTCAATGATTATTAAGGTTTCGATAGCGAAATGGATATTGAATGGGAAATAAATCCTGTTGGTACAAAATCTCTTTGCGTAGTTCAAATACAGTCAAACACTAGTTTTTTAGGTAGGCTCAGAAAAAATGCAATTTCTAAAAATATTTCAGAAGAAATTGAGAACTCATTTATTGTTTTAGCCGATTCAATGAAGGCTGCTTATTTGGCCGGAATGCCAAAAATTCGAGAAGGTTTTTATGGATTTAAAAACGTTTTATCTATCACCAAAACTGTTTCAAAAAAAAGAATAGCTTCCAGAGAATTTGTTTGGCCGGCAATCGATGAAATTAAAAATTACATAGACTCAATGGGTTTTGAGCAAGTGGGAGCACCATTCACCATATTTCACAATAGTTATGGCGAAAACCAAACAGTTGAAGTTGGTATTCCTACCAAAGGAGAACTTATTGGAAAAGGAGAGATAGTGCCAACTTTAATGATGGGTGAAATAATATTTATTGAGGTTAATGGAAGCTATAATCAGCTGGATGACATTAGGTATTATTTAGAAAATCACATTTTTAGTAATAATATTAAGGTTTGTTGCGACCCTTTCGAAGAATATATTGTGATGCCATCCGACTACACTAGAACTGCAGATTTGAGAACACGAATTTGTATTCCTAAATAGTATTTTTTGAATAAAAATATTTTTCTTTCTCTAGGTTTTATTACCCTTTTTGGCTTTGGAATAGCAGGCTTTTTGGTTAACTATTTTTTCAGCGACCAAGTTTGGTATTTCCCATTTTTAAACAGAACCAACTTTTTTTTGCAATTGGCTATTGGTATTCCATTTGGTTTTATATCTGCTTTTGCAGGATGGAAAATTGTGAACATCAAAAAACTAAAAGATGGGTTTAAAGATTACAGTAACCTTCTTGGAAATTTAGACTTAAGTATTCACGAAATTATTTTCATTTCGTTTTGTGCAGGCTTTGGAGAGGAGCTTTTTTTTAGGGGAGCTTTGCAACAATTTTGGGGTATTTGGATAACAGCAATATTTTTTGTTGCCATACATGGTTACTTAAATCCAAAAAATTGGAAACTTTCTGTTTATGGAATTTTCATGACCATAGTAATTGCAGCTTTGGGTTACGGCTATGAGTTTTTTGGAATTTGGACATCAATTTCGGCTCACTTTGCCATTGATGTTTTTTTGCTTTACAAAATGGTAAATGATGAAGAGGAAGAATCCACTGAAGAATCTCAAGAAGATTCTTCTTCTTTTTTAGATTAATTTCGTGAATCAAGCTTGATTTATGAAGAACCTGATAATTATCTTTTCTTGTTTTATTGCATTTACCGTATTTGCACAACCTAGAATTTCGGCTGAATCTGCTAAAGTTTTTCATGAGATGTCAAGGGATCTTGAAAATCAAAATTTATCAGAGTCAACAATAACTTCAAATAATTTTAGCTTGCAAACAATTGAGGGAAAAAAATATGTTTCTGCCTTAATTAAATCAAACAATAAGTTTAACGCAAGCAAAGATTTACCGGAGGGTTTTATGCTCTCAACTTCAGTTGGAGATATTCATTCTATAAAAATTGAAGTTGGAAGTTTAAACCAAATTCAAAACTTGAAAAATGTTTTAAATCTTGAAGTATCCAGAAAAATAAACCCTAATCTTGACAATGCTGTTATCGATCTGAGAGTAGATAGTGTTTGGGAAAACCTAACTTCCAAAGGATTACCCATCACTGGGAAAAATGTAATAATTGGAATTACCGATTGGGGCTTTGATTATACACATCCTATGTTTTACGATACGGCGCTTCAACAAACAAGAATTATTGCCGTTTGGGATCAATTTAGAAATGGAGGAACACCGCCGAGCGGGTTTACTTACGGGGCTGAAATAGAAGGTGTAACCAACCTTTTAGCAACAGAAAGCGATACAGCTTGTGTTTATTACGACTATGCAACACATGGCTCGCACGTAGCAGGAATTGCAGGTGGAAGTGGGGCAGGAGTGGGGTTAAAAGGAATGGCGTATGAGAGTGAGTTTTTGTTCTCACAATTTTATTTAGACGAAGCTTCAGCTTTAGACGCAGTAAACTGGATGCACCAAAAGGCGAAAGGTTTAGGTAAGAGGTTGGTAATTAACATGAGTTGGGGGTTGTACCATATTGGCACCCTTGATGGAAATGGATTGCTAAGCCAAGCTTTAGACCAACTGGCAACAGATGGGTTAATTGTGGTTACTTCAGCAGGTAACAATGGTGATGTTGCTTTTCATATCGAAAAAGATTTTACAGGTGATACCATTTTTAGCAAGGTAAATTTTGATAGTTACATTGGTAATCCAAATATGTGGGGCCAAGATTTATCGATGTGGGGAGAACCAGGAAATTCTTTTTCTGCCCGAATAGAAATTTACAATGGCAATGTTTTGGAAACTTATTCTAGGTTTTACAATACAAGCTTTTCTGGTTCTTTTAATGATACTGTGCTTCTTGCAGGCACTGATTCAGTTTATATAGAAGTACTTAAAGAAACTAGTCATCCACTAAATCAAAAGCCGTTTTTGAGGTTAAGTTTAAAAAACGAAAATGTTTTAAAGCGAGTAATCCTTAGGGCAACTTCAACTTCAGGAAAAGTTCACTTTTTTAACGTAACCAATTTAAGCAATGGAGCAGGAAATTGGGGAATGCCCTTTGCTGCCTTTGGAAGTGGCGCAACTTTAGGAGATCAATTTTATAGTGTTGGAGAACCTGCTTGCACAAAAAGTGTAATTGCTGTTGGGGCTCACTCTTCTCAAATTAATTTGACAAATGGTACAATCATAAACGGAAGTATTGCTAACTTCTCGAGTCATGGTCCTAATTTGGATGGTACAATGAAACCAGATATTACTGCACCTGGGGTAAATGTAGAATCTTCTATTTCTTCTTTCACTACAAGAAGTTATACCAAGTCTAGGTCGGTTAGTTTTAATGGTAAAAGCTATGATTTTGCTAGGTTCTCAGGTACTTCCATGTCTTCACCTGCAACTGCTGGAGTTGTTGCTTTAATGCTACAAGCCAACCCAAACTTAAATGCAGATGAGGTTAAACAAATTTTAAAATCTACCGCAAGGCATGATGATAAAACAGGAGTATTGCCTGCCGAAGGCTCAACCTTGTGGGGATTTGGAAAAGTAGATGCTTTTAAAGCTGTTGAACAGGCTCTGGCATTATCATCAGTAAGTACTAATGTAAGAAACCAAGAAGTTATATTCTTTCCTAACCCAACTTCAGACTTGGTTTATGTTTTAGGAGCAAAACCCAACTGCGAGATTCAAATTTTCAGTATTTCGGGAAGTTTGGTTCAGCAAGAAAAAAACACACATGTAATTGATTTACAGAATCAAAAACCTGGAATTTATGTGTTAAAATACATACATGGAAATGAAATAATAACACAAAAAGTAAATAAGCTTTAATTTATTTTTTCCATTTTATGTTACAACCCATACTTGGGTATTGAGGCTCCGGGATTTTTTCTCCTTTTAGTAAACAATCTAAAGCCAATCTTAAATCCTTGCCATCGTTAAGCATTTTATTTCCAGGTGTTGATGCATCTAGCCGCCCGCGATAAACACAGCTTTCATTTTCATCAAACAAAGAAAAATCAGGAGTGCAAGCTGCATCATAGGCTTTTGCTACTTCTTGTGTTTCATCAAATAAATATGGGAATGAGAAATTGTTTTCTTGGGCAAATAATGTCATTTTTTCTGGTGAATCATCTGGGTAATTTTCTATATCATTTGCGCTGATGGCCACAAAACCAAATCCTTTTGGTTGGTATGTTTTGGCAACTGAAACTAGCTCTTTTATTACATGAACAACATAAGGACAATGGTTACAAATAAACATTACCAAAGTACCTTTTTCTCCCTTGATATCATCAAAACCGAACAAATTACCTGTTACAGTATCAGCCAATAAAAATTGTGGGGCTTTAAATCCTAATTCAATTTGAGTTGTTGGAGTAAGTGCCATAGTAGAAAATTTATGGCGAAAATAAAAGAAAAGAAACCGAACAAAAACCGCCTGAGGAAAGAAAGAACTTATGAAGAAAAATACTGAATTGCTTCGCTCGATTTCTTTTCTGCTCCAAAGATGATACTATCAATAAAGGTATTTGATGACCCACATCAATATTAGGTATGAGAAAAATCAGTTAATCGAAAAATCTACAACCAATGGCAAGTGGTCTGAAGCTTTTGTGGTAATAGTTTTAGACAAGCCCAAACGTTTTAAGTCTTTTTCTAAAAGTGTTTCTGTATCGAGTACAAAACTTTGCACTATTTTAAGATTTGAGTCTGAATAAAAAATGTAGTCTAATCTTCCTGGAGGGTATTTGCTTTTGGCATCACGCCAAGTGCGAGTAACATTTGTGTTTAAAGATTTAGGACAAACATCGGCAAGTTCAGTATTGTCATAATCAATTTGATTATCAAAATCTTTTCCTCTTAAGAGATTATCGTATTGCTCTTTAAAACCTACCAAATTTATATCACCTGAAATTATCATTGGCTTTTTTGAGTTAATTATTTGGTTTGTTTTTAATGAATCAACAAACAGATTATTGGCTAAAATTTGCTTTTTTCTTTGATCATCTTTGGCACAACAACTTAAATGCATGTTTGTATGGTAAACTTGAAATGTGTCGGTTTCTAATTTGGCTGTAAAAAGTCCACCTAAAATTCTATCGCCTTTAGAAACCTCAAACCATTGGTTAACTTCAAATTTGGTGGCCGTAATATTTCCTGAGATTTTCTTTACACTCCAAACTTCATTTGGGAAACAAGAGTTTAAAAACAATTTGGCTTGTTCTTCTGTGGTATTCCATAACTCATTGAAAGAAATAATATCAGGATTTATAGCCTTTACAAGGGCTTTAAATTCATTTTTTCGTTCAGCATTTGTAATTCCATCATGAAATGTGTTGTAATGCAATAACCTAAAAGTATTGGGTTGTTTAAAACTAATTGTGTCGTAAAAAATGGGAGCCTTTAAAATTTCAATGTTTTCAGAAAAATATTCACCTAAATTGGGTAAATAATCTTCAGTTGTGCTTTCAGCAACAAGTTGAATATTTATTGTGGTAGATTTTACTAGTGTGTTGATGAATTCATCCTTTAAAATGGGGATGGAAATTTCAAATGCTTTTGAGGTGTATGTTGGCAAGGCAAGCACATCAAATCTACTCATCGATTGAGTTTTAGGGTTTTCAGTGTGAAAAAATGAAATTTCTTTTTTCGCGAAATCTAAAATCAGTTCTGCGCCTATAGTATTTATGTTTTCTCCTGTATTCGAATTTCCATCTAAATCGAAATAAATTTTCAGGTTTGTGCCATCAAAAAGGTCAATTTCTCGTGTAGTTTCAAAATATAAATACAGATTTTGGTGGTCGTAGGTTAAGCTGTATTTTACCAAATCTATTTCTTCACCATCAAACTCCGAATCTATAAAACCGGGAAAAGCATTCCAGTCTTCAAAAAAGCCATCCATAACAATTTGCTCGTTATTATTTTGACCTTTTAAGGTGTAAGAAATTAGAAAAAACAAAAAGATAAACAACCAAAAATGCCTCATAACTTTGTAAAAACGCGAAACTATGGATTTTCTGAACACCAATATTGCCGATTATGTAGACCAACACACAGAATCAGAGCCTCAATTGCTTTACCGGCTTAACCGTAAAACCCATTTAGAAGTAATGAATCCACGCATGATTGCAGGTCATTTTCAAGGAAGGTTATTAAGTATGTTATCAAATATGATAAAACCTAAAACCATTTTAGAAGTAGGAACCTACACAGGGTATTCTGCCATTTGTTTTGCGGAAGGTTTAGCCGAAAATGGAGAAATTCATACGATAGATAACAACGAAGAATTAGAACCTATTCAAACTGAATTTTTTAAAAAAGCAGGTATTTTAGATACAGTAAAAAGGTACGTTGGAGATGCCTTAGAAATAATTCCAAAAATTGACCAAGAGTTTGATGTAGTTTTCTTAGATGCAGACAAGGCCAATTATTGCAATTACTTCGAAATGACTTTACCAAAACTTAAAACAGGAGGATACCTATTGGCAGACAATGTTTTATGGAGTGGCAAAATATTAGAAGAGAATCCTAAAAAAGATGACATCGATACCATCGGGTTAAAACGATTTAACAAAATGGTTCAAGATGACCCAAGAGTTCAAAATATTCTTTTACCTATTAGAGATGGATTGATGGTTTGCAGAAAACTATAATCAAATTCCAAAATTTACTCCAATTACAAGAGGGGTAAATTCATCATAAAACACATTTGGAGAAAATAATTCTGAAAGGCGATATCGGCCATAAATTGCAAAGTTTTTAAAGCCAATTTTACATAACGGACCGTAATTGAAATTATTTACAATACTTGGCTTGTGCTGAATTATTTCTACTTTATCTGCATTTAAAACCCCTGTAAATAAACTCTCATCAATTCGATGAACCCTAGAGCCAGTAACAAAATCGGCGTAGCCGCCTAATTCAAGGTACTTTTTATAATGCTTTCCTGTTCCTGCAAAAAGTTTTAAACCTAAACCAACTCCAAAGCTGTTGGTTATTACTTTTTCGGTAGCATAAATATTTTGGTCTATTCGATAATTCTCGTTAGTATATCTTAAATATGCAGTATAACCTACAATATTTGAAAACCTGTTTTGGTAATAAATATTGAAATTAAAAATACTTGAATTCCACTTTTTTACTTGACCATTTGGGCCGGCCCCATCCCCAAGTGGAACTCCAATTCCGAATACAGTTCCAAATGAAGTTCCTTTTATGTTTTTTGAGATGTTTAGAGAATCATCTGGTGTTTCGTTTAACAAAATTTCTTGGGCAGAAATAGCTGTAGTAATTGACAAAACCAATATTGAGAATAATAATTTTTTCATTGTTCAATTGCTTTTAAATCTTTGGTTAAGGTATAACCCTTGTAATGAATTCTTAAAACGGCGAATGGTTTTAAATCTTCTTTTAAAAATGAAATAGGATTATCAGTAGATACTTTAATTACTTTATAGTTTTCTAATACCTTATTTTTATTTACTAAATGATAGTAGAGGTAAGAGTCAGATTTATTTGCAGGTTTTTCATCAGGCATGAAGTTTTCAATTTTTACATGAAATTCTTCTCCTGTATTTTCTAATTTGAAGGTTGGAGAAACCTTATTTTGATTATTTGTAACTGCCGAAGCTTGGGGAATTCCATAACCATGAGCGTAATCAAAATAGGGGTAAAGGTGTCCTGACTTTTCAATTGCCTTAAAAAGTTGCATGTTAGTATAACCTGGATTTAATTGCAAAACACAAGCAGCAAAACCTGCCGTTAAAGGCGTAGCAAACGAAGTACCCGAAATTGTTTTATAAGTATTGTGTTTACTCGCTACTGCTGCAATTCCGTATGCAGAAACATTTGGTTTTAATTGCATTAGGGCATTAGGCCCGAATGAGCTAAACCCAACATGATAATCATTTGTAGGGTCAATTCCACCAATTGACAAAACTGAGTCTACATCTGCTGGAGTTCCAATGTATTTCCAAGCGTCGGTTCCCTCGTTTCCGGCAGCATTTACTACTAAAATTCCTTTGCGGATTGCAAATCTTGCAGCTTCAGACACTATGCTTGTGTGTCCATCCATTTCATCAGTAGTGTATCTTTTTTCGGTGTACCCTAAAGAAGATGAAATAATATCAGCGCCATTTTTATCTGCCCATTCGGCTGCCATCAACCAATTTTCTTCTTCAGATAATGGCTCCAATAAACCTCGTTCTGTTCTAGCCAATAAAAATTCAGCACCTGTTGCCAATCCTAAAGGTCCGTTTGGGGCTATACCAGCAATATTACTCAAACACATGGCGCCATGACTGCTCGCTCCGTAAACATCTTCGCGGTTTTTTACAAAATCGTAAGTTTTTATGATTTTATTGTTTTTAAAAAGGTGTTGGAAAGCTTCGTGCTCATTAACATAAGGAAAACCAGCATCAAAAACGGCCACTCTCACACCAGAACCATCAATATTTTGATCTTTAAAAAATTGATAACCCATTCTGTTAATTTGCTTTACCCTCAGTTTTTCCCAACCAGAATTTATTTCAATTTCAATTTGCTTAGAACTAATCGCTTTTTCGTAAATTTTTAAAACTTCAACTTCTTTTACAAAGTGCAAGGCTTTTAGCGTATCAACTTGGTTTTCATCAGCGAAAGCGATAACAGCATTTAACCATCTTGAAACAGCTTTAACTTGATTTACGTTTTCAGATATTTCTTCAACATAAGTTGTATTAACGGGTAAATCAGAATAATCAAAAAGAGGTAAGTTGTGCTTAACTCTTCTTTCTATGGCTTTTTGGTCGAAAAAGGTATATGGGTCAAAATTGTTATTGGGTTTATCGTTTAAAAATATGGCTACTTTAAAATCTTGCCCAATTAAATTGAAGTTGATTAATAAGGCAAATATTATTGTATATAGTAAGAGAGATATATTATTTTTCATGCTTTAAAATCGGTAAAAATAAAAGTAAAAATGCTCGAAAATAAAATAGATTTAAGAAGTGACACATTAACACGACCAACGGCAAAAATGCTCTTTGAAATGCAAAACGCCAAGGTTGGCGATGATGTATTTGGTGAAGACCCAACAATAAATGAGCTTGAAAGTTTTGCTGCTGAGATGTTTGGTATGGAAAACGCACTTTTTTGTGCCTCTGGAACCATGACAAATCAAATAGCTATTAAGGTGCATACCAAGCCAGGCGATGAGGTTATTTGCGCAGAAAAGGCTCATATTTTTGTTTATGAAGGTGGCGGAATTGCTTTTAATTCTGGCTGTTCAGTAAAATTAATTCCATCAGAAAACGGAATTTTTGGTGTTGATGATTTTTTAAGCAGGATAAATCCAGATGATATTCATTTTCCTAGAACTGGATTACTAGCCATAGAAAATACCTGCAACAAAGGTGGAGGCTCAATTTGGGAGTTAGAAGATATGGTTGCATTAAGCAAAGCAGCAAAAGCCAACAATATTCCATTCCACCTAGATGGCGCAAGATTTTTTAATGCTTGGGTAGAAAAAAAATATCCCTTGCATGAAATTGGCGAAATCTTCGATTCTATTTCAATTTGCTTGAGCAAAGGCTTAGGCGCCCCCGTGGGTTCTTTATTGTTAGGTTCAAACGATTTTATTAAACAAGCAAGAAGAATAAGAAAGGTTTTTGGGGGTGGAATGAGACAAGCAGGGTACTTGGCTGCTGCAGGTCTGTATGCGCTTCAAAATAATATAGATAGGTTAAAGGTAGACCATTTAAGAGCTCAAGTTATAGCAGAGTTGCTTAAAGAAAAACCATTTGTTGAAAAATTGTATTCAGTAGAAACCAATTTGGTAATTTTTAAACTGCAACAAAATATTGATGATCAAAAATTTCTTGAAAACCTTAAAGATAAAGGAGTAATTGCTGTTTCAATGGGCAAACAATTGGTGCGTTTTGTAATGCATTTAGATGTTATAGATGAGCAATTCAACCAATTGAAAGAAATAATCGAAGATTTATAAAATCAAACGATTAGTTTTTTTCAAATTTGCGATTCAGAATTTAACAAAAAATGGAAAAATTAGATCAATACAAAGACTTAGTTTTGGGTTACGTTGTAGAAAATGGACTCAATATTTTAATCGCTATTGTTGTTTACCTAATTGGTAGTCAGGTGATTAAAGCTGTTGTAAACGGCACTAGAAAAGTAATGGATAAAAGAGATTTTGATCCAACACTTTCTAGCTGGTTAAGAACCTTAATTAGCATATCGTTAAAAGCCATGTTAATTATTTCTGTTTTAGGAATGGTTGGCATTGAAATGACAAGCTTTATTGCTGTATTAGGAGCAGCAGGTTTAGCGATTGGTTTAGCCTTACAAGGCACACTTTCGAACTTTGCAGGCGGAATAATGGTGTTATTGTTTAAACCTTATAAAGTTGGTGATTTTATTGATGGCGCGGGTTATATGGGAACTGTAAAGGAAATTCAAATTTTTAATACCATTTTAAATACACCTGACAACAAGGTAATTATTATTCCTAATGGAAATTTGGCTACCGGTTCATTAACCAATTTTTCTAAAGAAGCTACAAGAAGAGTTGATTGGACTGTAGGGATTGCTTATGGCAATGATTATAGCAAAGCCAAAGAAGTAATTTCAAAAATGTTAGAGGAAGATGCAAGGGTTTTAAAAGATCCAGCATATTTTGTAGCCTTAGGCGCTTTGGCAGATAGCTCTGTAAACATTACAGTTAGAGCTTGGGTAAATGCTGCAGATTATTGGGGTGTTTTCTTTGATTTTAACGAAAGAGTTTACAAAGAGTTTGAAGGACATGGTCTTGACTTCCCATTCCCTCAAATGGATGTTCATGTTAACCAAGTGAAATAATTTTTTTAATAATTAATTAAAAATTAAAAAAGGCGAGCATTGCTCGCCTTTTTTTTGTGCTAATTTTTTGGTTTAATTCAATCTACTGAATAACCAATTTAGATTTAAAAGCAGTCTTTTCGTCAAAAACCTCTAAAATGTAAAAATTTGGTGATAAACTTTCTGTATTAATTACATTTTGGTTTATCAAGCCTTGCTTTACTATTTGGCCATTTAATCCATAAATTTTAAATGATTTTACATTTTCTAAACCCTTTAAAGCAATTTGATTTTTTGCTGGGTTAGGGTAAAACCAATTCTCGATAGGTGTGTTCCAATTTTCTAAAATGGTTAAAGATTGTTGGTCTGTAATTCTTGCATAAACATTGTAAAATCTATGTTTTTTTGCTTCAGGCTTTTGAAAATTATATTCTAAATCTACTATGGGTATTCCATTGCACAGCTCAGGGGCATAAAATCTTGATTGAAAATATGCTACGGTAACTATTGAAATATTGCCACTTGATTTGAATCTTTAAGTGATGGTGTTTTTGCTATTGCCATTGGTATGCTATTGATTTCGAGTAATCCACCAACAACGTTTGATGAATTAAAAATTTTTATCAAAGACTTTGTGCCATTTGCAGGCACAATTTCTGTTTTGATGTGGATTTGGTATCAGCATTATTTATTTTTTATCAGGTTTGGCCTGAGAGATGCCTCAACTACTGCCATCAATACAATTGTTTTGTTTTTAGTGTTGTTTTATACCTACCCACTAAAGTTTATGTTTAGAATTTTGGTTGATTTATACCAAGGATTAATTACAAGTAATCAAGAATTGCTAAATCACTTATTTACAGAAACCATCCATCCAAAAGATACAGCAAGCCTTATGGTTATTTATGGTTTTGGTGCAGCAGCAATATTTTTTGTTTTTGTTTGGCTGAATACAAGGGCTTTAAAAAGGAAAGAAATGATTGGACTATCAATTATTGAAATTCAATTAACCAAAAACACCATTTTTATGAATTTGGCATCAGGGGTAATTCCAATGCTTTCGGCAACTATAGCTTTTTTTGAATTGGCAGGCAACTATACCTTTATGGTTTCAGGGTTTATTTACATGAGTTACTCCTTTGTAATGCCATTAGTAAGTTATTACGGAAGAAAAAAGCTCTCTAATTTAACTGATTAATATTGTTTAAGGATGCGCCGCAACCCAAACTTCACCATCGTCAAAAAATTCCTTTTTCCAAATAGGCACGGTTTCCTTTAATGTATCAATGCAAAATTCACAAGCTTCAAAGGCAGCTTTTCTATGCGGAGTACTTACCGCTATTATAACAGGTATTTCGCCAATTTGTAAAACGCCAACTCTATGATGAATGCTAATTTTTATTGCATCAAATTTTTGCATGGCTTGCTCTGCAATTTTTTGCATTTCTTTTTTGGCCATGGGTATGTAAGCCTCAAATTCTAATTTTAAAACCGATTTGTTTTTGGTTTGGTTTCTAACAGTTCCAATAAAAATAGCGGTTCCTCCTGCTTGGTTTGAAGCAACAAATTCTTCACATGTTTTGCTGTTTAATTCAGCTGCTGTTAATTGTATATCTATCATTATCCTCCGCTTACAGGTGGTATAATTACTACTTCATTTTCTTCAGAAAGTTCAAAATCATCTTCTTGGTAATCTTCGCCAACTGCAAACCTTAAGCTTGCTAGTTTTTCAAACTCAGGGTATTGTTTGGTTAAAGCTTTTTTTAAATCTCCAATGGTTTTGCCATCAGTAAACAAAAAAGAGATATTTGAGTCTTTCAAAATATCACGAGCAATACCAAAAGCTACCAACTTTATTTTCATAAAAAAATGCAATCTATATCACAAATGTAAGGTTTAGAGATTGCTATCTTCGCAACGCAACATGATTTTAGATAACCACGGCAGAGAAATAAATTACCTGAGATTAGCCATTACAGATAGATGCAATCTGCGATGTTTTTATTGTATGCCTCAATCTGGAATTCAATACATCAATAGGTCTGATTTGTTAAGCTATGAAGAAATGCTTCGGTTGGTTAAGGTTTTTGCTGCTGAAGGAATTTCGAAGGTGCGAATAACAGGAGGCGAGCCTTTTGTGCGTAAAGATGTTGTACCATTTTTATCTAAGTTAACACAAGTAAAAGGCATTTTGGAGGTAAATATTACTACCAACGGAACCAAGACTTTACCCTATCTAAAACAGTTAGAAGACATGGGGATAAACTCCATCAATTTAAGTTTAGATAGTTTGAATAAAGAAAGGTTTTTTCAAATTACTCGTCGTGATATTTTTGATCAAGTTCATGAAACTTTATTTGCCTTGATGGAGTCTACCATCAAAACCAAACTAAATATGGTGGTGATGGATGGGAAAAATATTGAAGATATTGAATCTTTTATTGAGCTTACAAAACATTATGATGTTGCTGTTAGGTTTATTGAAGAAATGCCATTTAATGGAACTTTAGGACAAGGCAACCAAGAGTTATGGCCTATGAAAAAAATATTAGGTCATATTGAATCTAAATTTCAGGTAGAAAAATTAATTGACCAAAAAAGCTCTACTTCTAAAAATTTCAAGGTAAAAGAGTACAAAGGTTCTTTCGGAATAATACCTGCTTTTACCCGAACTATTTGTGGCGATTGTAATCGTATTCGGCTAACCCCAAAAGGAAGTCTAAGAACTTGCTTGTATGGAGAAGGCGTAATTAACTTTCGTGATATGATGCGAAATGGATCTACAGATAAAGAAATTGTTTCGGCTTTAAAAGTGGCTTTAAACCATAGGGCAAAAAATGGCTTTGAAGCTGAAAAAAGAAGAGATAGTAATATACCTATTTCAGAATCGATGGCCACAATAGGAGGATAATGATTACCGTTGAAAAAGCCCTGCAAATTGTAAATTCATTTGCCAAAGATTTTGGGGTTGAAAAAGTGCCTTTGCAAAAAGCATTGAATCGTATTTTACGAAAACCCATTTTAGCCGATAGGGATTTTCCTCCTTTCCATAGGGTAACTATGGATGGAATTGCCATTGAATATAAAAGTTTTGAAAGTGGCCAAAGGTCTTATAAAGTAGAAGGAATAGGAGCCGCAGGGGCGCCTCAACAAAAATTAAAAGATTCTAACAATTGCCTAGAAGTAATGACTGGAGCAATGTTGCCTAAATCGACTGATACTGTAATTAGATACGAAGATGTTTCCATAAATAATGGTATTGCCACCATAACTAGTAATCAATTAAAGAAGGGGCAAAACATTCACTACCAAGGTTCTGACAAGCAAAAGGGTGAGCAGATTATCGAAGAAGGTACAGTTTTATCTCCTGCCGAAATTGGGGTTTGCGCCACAGTAGGAGAAAGCGAAATTTTGGTTGCCAAACTTCCTAATGTTTTAATTATTTCAACAGGCGATGAGTTGGTAGATGTTCATGAAACGCCAAAGCCTCACCAAATTAGAAAAAGTAATATTTGGCAAATTCAAAGTATTTTGCAGCAACTTGGTATAGAAGCTCAAACAGCTCACTTGGTTGACCAAAAAGAAGAAATAATCTCTCAATTAAAAGAGTATTTGAAAAGTTATGATGTGCTAATTTTTAGTGGGGCTGTTTCAAAAGGTAAATTCGATTTTTTGCCTGAAGCATTACAAGAGGTTGGCGTAAAAAAACATTTTCATAAAGTTTTACAACGCCCAGGAAAACCATTTTGGTTTGGAACAACTGATTTAGGTAATACGATTTTCGCTTTTCCTGGAAATCCTGTTTCAACTTTTGCTTGTACTCAGTTTTATTTTAAAAATTGGTTAAATAAATCGCTAGGCATAAAAAATCAAAAACTACAATATGCCGCGTTGGCCGAAGATTTAAACTTTAACCCAGACCTTACGTACTTTTTACAAGTAAAACTTGAAAATACGGCAGAAGGAAAAAACCTTGCTTATCCCATTACCGGAAATGGTTCAGGAGATTTAGCCAATTTGGTATATGCTGATGCTTTTATAGTTATTCCACAAGGCAAAACACTGTTTAAAAAAGGAGAAACTTACCCAATTATTCCTTTTCGATAGAAATTAAATATCTATTTTATTTAAATCTTCGGGAGTATTTATGTTGGTAAAAACCTTTTCTGAGGGAACCTCAATTTCTTCAACATCACAATTGATCAAAACTTTGCGCGGGCAATTGTACCCATCGCCTAAAAACCTGAGCATTGCGGGGTAAGCACGTGGCTCCCAAATAGTAATTAGAGGTTCTGGAAACCCAGTTTTTGAGTTGTGAAAACAAGTGGCAATTTTAGAGAGATTACGGTTTTCAACTAGTTTATTTAATGCCTGCTGGTCGACAAAAGGTATATCTGTTGCAACAGTAAACCATGCTGCATTTGGGTCTTGTTTAAAGGCACTTAAAATTCCCCCAAAAGGCCCCATTTCTAAAAAAGTGTCTTTTATTGTTGGGTAACTCGATTGCAATTCTTGCTCTTTTCTAACCGATAAAAAAACATCATCGCAAAAATTGCTTAGCAAATCAGCCATAAACTCTCTTTGTGGAATACCATGATAGGCTATCGCTCCCTTATCATGGCCCATTCGCAAGCTTTTTCCTCCTGCAAGCACCAAGCCTTTAAGTTTTGGTTTCCTGTTTACTACTTCACCTTGAATTAATGCAGCAATCATTTCAATTTCCCCAATCTTAAATATTGGAACATTTTCTAATTTTTCTTTTAAAAAATCGAAAACTTTACTTTCTCCCTCGTCTAAAATTACAGCAACAATATTGCTGAGTCTATCAAGCTTTCGGCTTAAAGATTCTTCTTTTTTACTATTGATGATAACCATTTGTTTTTCGGCATTAAAATGATTCCCATTGATAAGAACCAAATCATTTGCCTGAAAAAGACTGCGCATTTTATATTCAGAATCATTGGCAGAAAACTGAAGTTGATGATGAATTATCATATCGGTATAAACCGAAGAAAAAACTTCTAAGTTTTGATTATTTCCATGTGAGGCATCCACATATCCTACATTCAGATTAGGTTCTAGTTTTTGGGCGATTTGCTTTGAAAGCTGTTGAATTACTTCGCAAGGAGCGCCAACAAAAGAAAACTCATTTCGATGGAATTTCCCACCAAAAGGTTTTATAATTTCTCCGTGTTTACTATGCTTTTTCATAATCACTTTTCCCACCCGTTTTTTTAAGCAATTTGGTTTCTACAATTTCAATATCGTGCGAAAACCCCTTACACATATCATAAATAGTAAGCGCTGCAATAGAAGCGCCAGTTAACGCTTCCATTTCTACACCGGTTTTGCCATTTACCTTTGCAGTGCAGTAAATTTCCACTTCTTTTTTAGAATTCACCTTAATTTCTACTGAACAATTATCTAATCCAATAGGGTGGCATAATGGAATAAGCTCACTTGTTTTTTTCGACCCCATAATTCCAGCCAAAATCGCCGTTTGAAAAACAGGCCCCTTTTTAGTATGAATTTCATCTTGCTGTAATTGATTAACAATTGCTTCATTTAGTTTTACTTTTGAAAACGCTACAGCAACACGTTGGGAGATTTTTTTTATTGAAACATCTACCATTGTTGGGTCTCCGTTTGGAGATAAATGGGTAAATTTTGAATCCATAAGCATATTGTTGAGTAACAAAATTACAATTAATACAAGGTATAAGCTTGGAAAAAGAAGAAGCCAAAAGGTATGAAAGGCATTTAAACTTGCCTAATTTTTCTCTCGATCATCAACATAAATTAAAACAATCAAAAGTTTTGGTAATTGGTGCCGGAGGTTTGGGCGCACCTTTATTACAGTATTTAGTAGCTGCAGGAGTTGGAACCATTGGTATTGTTGATTTTGATAGGGTAGAGGAAAGTAATTTGCATAGGCAGATTTTGTTTGATGATGGCGATATAGGGAAGCTTAAAGTAAAAACAGCTGCTGAAAAGCTAAAAAGACAAAATTCTCATGTAAATATTATTGAATACCCTTTGAAGTTAGATTCTTCTAACGCACTTGAAATAATTTCAAATTTTGACATTGTTGCAGATGGTTCAGATAATTTCCCAACAAGGTACTTGGTAAATGATGCCTGTGTTATTGCCAGCAAAACCAATGTTTTTGCTAGTATTTTCCGATTCGAGGGTCAGGTAAGCGTATTTAATTACCAAGGGATTTTTAGTAATCCAAATTATAGAGATTTATTTCCAAATCCACCTTTGCCAGGAAGTGTTCCAAATTGCGCTGAAGCAGGAGTTTTAGGAGTTTTGCCCGGAATAATAGGAGCTATGCAAGCAAACGAAGTAATTAAGATAATTACAGGCTTAGGAAAACCTTTGCTTGGAAAACTTTTTCTTTTTGATGCACTTTCTATGCAAAGTAGAACAATAACTATAAAACTAGATAAGGCTAGAAAACAGATAAATAGACTAATTGATTATGATGAGTTTTGTGGGGTAAAGCTTGATAAGAATGACACTATTTCTGCTGATGAATTAAAAAAGTGGATAGAAATGGAATATCCATTTTTTATGGTAGATGTAAGAGATGAGAACGAACACGAAACAAAATCTATTGGTGGACTAAACATTCCCTTAAAAAAAATGGAAGAAAGAATTGGTGAAATTCCAAAAGAAGTAGAGGTAGTTTTTTATTGCCAAGCTGGAATTAGAAGTTTACAAGCTGTAAAATTCATGAAACAAAAAAGACCTAACCAAAAGTTTTTAAATCTAGAAGGTGGTTGTTCGAATGGAGATTAAATTTTTACACCAAAAGAGTGTAACAAAATCAACCTTAAACCCACATAAGTTACCAGTATTGCAGTAAGTATTCTAATACTATTAATGTTAAATTTAGAATTGGTAAGATAAGAACCTAATGTTCCTCCTATAACTACAGCACCAATTAATGGAAATGCAAAATTCCAATTAAATAAAAAAGTATTTGAAATAATTAGGCCTCCCAATCCTGCAGCAGAATTCACCAAAATAAAAACTGATGCCAAAGAGGCAACAGTTCGTGGAGTTTTCCAACCTATTAAGTTTAATGTAGGTGAAAGAAAAATACCACCTCCAATTCCTGTAATTCCCGATAAAAAACCAATTGCAGAACCTAAAAATCCCTTTTTAGGCAGATTCAATTTTGTGTTTGTAAACTTTCGTTGAATAACTTGAATCAGCATAAATATTCCTGATGTAACTAAAGCTCCTCCTAATAAAACAAAAAAGGTAGATTCTTTAAGTTTTAATAAAGCTCCAAAAAAAGCAATAGGAAAACTAAAGACAATAAATGGCCAAATTTCTTTTATTTCAATTAATTTTTTTCGGTAAAAATTGAATGTTCCAATGCTTACAACAGTAAGATTGAGTACTAGCGCCAAACTTCTAATTTCGAAAAACTCAGAAAGTACAATACTTAAAATTGCCAAATAGCTTGATCCTCCTCCAAAGCCAACAGAGCTGTAGAAAAGTGCCACAAAAAAAAATAGGATAGGAAGCCAAATTAGTTCCATATCCTATTTAATATATTTCAAAAAATATAATCAAAAAGAAATTATTTATTTCCTTTTTGGTAGTCGGCTAAAAACTGAGCCAAACCAGAATCTGTTAAAGGGTGGTTTAGCAAAGCCAAAATACTTTTTAAAGGTCCTGTCATAACATCTGCACCAATTTCGGCACATTGTATAATATGCATTGGATGCCTTACAGAAGCAGCCAAAATTTGAGTTTCGAAAAAGTAATTGTCGTAAATAGCTCTAATTTGGTCAATTAAATCTATGCCATCAGTAGAAATATCATCAAGTCTACCAACAAAAGGAGAAACATAAGTAGCTCCTGCTTTAGCGGCTAATAGTGCTTGACCTGCAGAAAAAATCAAAGTGCAATTTGTTTTAATATCTCTTTCGGCAAAATATTTTAAAGCTTTAACCCCATCTTTAATCATTGGTATTTTAACCACAATATTTTCATGAAGTTCGGCCAAGGCTTCTCCCTCTCTAACCATTCCTTCAAAATCTGTAGAAATAACTTCTGCACTAACTGGTCCATCAACAATATTGCAAATGTCAACGTAGTGTTGCATAATTTTATCGTGTCCTGTAATACCTTCTTTTGCCATTAATGAAGGGTTAGTAGTAACACCATCTAAAACGCCTAAATCATGGGCTTCTTTTATCTCTTTTAAGTTCGCTGTATCAATAAAAAACTTCATATATTTTTTTTTGCAAAGGTATATTTATAAGGGTATTGATGGTTAATATTTTAGGCTAAGGTTAAAGAGTTTTTAACCGCTAAAACATTTTTTAAATGCGATGCTAAAACTTCAAGACCAGCATCGAAGTTTCGGTTGTTGTTTATTACCAAATCAGCCTCGCTTCTGTAAGGTTTTAAATATTTTTGGTAGCAAGGTTTTACGTGATTTCGCCATTGATATTTTACATCTTTTTCAGGATATCCTCTTTCGTCAGAATCTCTTTTTAAACGTCTTAAAAGCTTTTTTTGATCATCGGCATGCAAAAAAACAGTTAGGTCTAAAAGGTCCCAAATTTCTCTGAAGTGGAAAATAAACAACCCTTCCATAACCAAAATTGGTTTAGGTGTAATTTCAATTACTCCGGCAAACTTTTTTTTGTTGTTAAAGGTATATTCTTGGTGATGAATTGGTATGTTATTCATCAATTTTTGCATGTCTTTAAAAAACACTTCGCGATCAATTGCTGTAGGCAAATCAAAATTAAACCAGCCTTTGCTATCTTTTTTTTGTTTTTCTTTTGGAAGGTAATAGTTGTCTTGCGAAACAACGGCAACATTTTCAATTCCTACTTTTTGGTTTAATTGCTTGATAAATGTAGTTTTTCCAGATCCGCTTCCACCAGAAATGCCGATGATGTAAGGTTTATTCACTGCTTTAATTTTTTGAATACGTAGGGTCCTTTTTCTGCACCCCAAATTTGAACATTTTCCCCATTATAACCTCTGTCCCAAGAATTCATAGCTTTCTTCGAAACTGTAACTTCAGAGGTAGCATAGCTTGCTCCTCTAAAATTATTGAGGCAATTTTCTTTATTGGTAGATCCAAAAAACTGATTTTTTTTATAGGTTAGGTTAACACCGCAACCTTTTAGTTCTGTTAAGTCTGAGATTTTTAACGACAAAAATTTTTCAGGCTCCTTCCAAGTTAAAACCCATTCTTTTGGATTTGGCAACTCGTAAATTTCACTCGTAAAGTGTGTTTTATCAATTTCAATAACATGGTAAATTCTTTGACGATATGGCCTATCTTGAATTTTAGCAACTGCTTGCTCAACATACAGCCAAAAATCTTTTGGCGTAGATTTCTCAGGCCAAATTTCATACATGTGTAAAGAAATGTTGTAATAGTTTGTGTCTTGCTCGGCTTGTTCTTGGCTATTAAACGAGCCTATCATAAAACTTTTGAGCTTGTTGAGGTTTTTTTGCGCAGCAATATTTGAGAGGATGTAAAAAAGGAAAGCAACTACTGCAAGGAGTTTTTTCATTCGTTAAAGTTGCGGTTAAAAATATAAAATTAACCTTAAAAAATAAAAAATGGGTAAGCTACTTGCATCGCGCCGCTACAACCAAATACCCTTGCTTCATTCCTGACCTGGGGGAGTTCTTCGGGAGCTGGCCGTACAAGACTTACCCGCTGCAAAAGTAGCAACATTGGTTAGACTTCAAATTTTAAATTCAATAAAAAAACAAATTTTATTGTAATCCTCTGAAATAGGGTCAATTAAAAAATAGGTAAGCAATAAAAATGGCTGAAATAATACCAATTCCATCTGCTATTAAACCTGCAGAGGCAGTGTATCTGGTTTTTTTAATATTAACAGCTCCGTAATAAACGGCTATGGTGTAAAACGTAGTTTCGGTAGAACCTTGAAAAATTGCAGAAAGCCTTCCTGCAAAAGAGTCGGCGCCAAAGGTATTCATGGTTTCAACCATCATGGCTCGTGCGCCAGAGCCACTTAACGGTTTCATAAAGGCAGTTGGAAGCGCGTCAACAAAAGAAGTTCCAAAACCAAGTCCACTTACCAAATATTTAATGCCACCTGTTAATAATTCTAATGCGCCTGAGGCTCTAAAAACCCCAATAGCAACCAACATTGCTACTAGGTATGGAATAATTTTAACCCCAACCTGAAAGCCATCTTTGGCTCCTTCAATAAAACTTTCGTAAATATTTATTTTACGTTTCAAGCCTAAAATTAGAAAAGCAATTATTACTGAAAAGAGAACAAAATTCCCTGAAAACCTTGAAATTTTTTCTACCTCGTTTTGGGGCAATTGCATCAAGAAATAAATGAAACCAATTATGATTAAGGTTAGAGAACCCAGCCATTTTAGGATAGTTTTATTAAAAAGATTAATTTTTTGGAATAGAGCAGTCACCATCAATCCACCCAAAGTGGCGAAAAAAGTGGCTAACAAAATCGGAATAAAAACATCTGATGGATTTGCAGAGCCTGCAGCTCCTCTCAATGCCAAAACACTAATTGGAATTAAGGTTAAGCCCGAAGTATTTAAAACCAAAAACATAATTTGGGCATTGCTCGCGGTATCTTTAGTAGTGTTAATACTTTGCAATTGATCCATTGCTTTTAACCCTAAAGGCGTAGCAGCATTATCTAGCCCAAGCATATTTGCCGAAAAATTCATGATAATGGAACCAGAAGCAGGGTGGTTTTTTGGAATTTCAGGAAATAGTTTTTGAAAGAATGGAGAAACCCATTTTGATAGCTTTTCGATGGCTCCTGCATTTTCGCCAATTTTCATAATGCCTAACCAAAGTGTCATTACACCAATTAGGTAAATAACTATACTTAAAGATGTTTCGGCCATATCAAATGTAGACTGTACCATATTTGGAAACACATTTAAATCGGCATCTGTAAATGTTATGTGAATTGTTTCTTGAAAGAAATCTCTAAAGTAATAGCCAATGGTGCGCAGTATTGCTACTACAAAAGCCAAAATAAAAAAGCCTACAAATATGTAATTAAGTACCAATGGAAATTAATTTTAGACTAAAGTAGCCTCAAAAATCTCACTATTTTGAATTGATGAAAAAAGTTGTTTACATGTATTGGTAAATATCGCCCAAACCCTCTCTTACAACTTCGGGTTCATCTCCCAAACAATTTACAATTGTGGAGGCTTCGTTATTTCCAATTCCTCCGTCAATAACAATATCCACAAGATCATCGTATTTTTCTTTGATGAGTTCTGGGTCTGTAGTGTATTCAATTATTTCATCATCATCGTAAGTAGAAGTATTTACAAGTGGGTTTCCTAATTCCTTTACAATTTCGCGAGCAATATTGTTATTCGGTATTCTTATCCCAATTTCTTTCTTTTTTCCATTAAACATTTTTGGGATATTGCTGCTTGCTTCAAGAATAAATGTAAAAGGTCCTGGCAAAGTTTTTTTCATGAGTTTAAAAGTTGGGTTGCCAATTTTTGCATAATCACTAATATGGCTTAAATCATAACATATTAGCGAGAAGTTTGCTTTATCGGCTTTAATACCTTTAATTCTTGCTAATTTTTCTACTGCTTTGCTGTTTTTTAAATCGCAACCTAAGCCATAAACCGTATCTGTAGGGTAAATAATAACACAACCACTTTTTAAGCAATCAACAACTTTTCTAATTTGTTTTTCATTAGGGTTTTCTGGGTAAATTTTAATTAGTTCAGCCATTTTTCAAGTATTTTTGAAGAAGGCTAAAATTAATTCTTATTCTTTAAAAATTCTGAAATATGGGAAGTTTATTGAAAAATTCCTTTGGCAATTAGATAAGGAAGAAGGAGGTAAATAATGCTATCTCTAACTAAATAAAACACAATGATAAGTGCAACAACTTTCCAACCAGCTTTTTTGATTAAAACCTTAAAGCCTTCCTCTCTCCAAATTTTAGCATATGGTTTCATAAATTTAGGCGTAATAGCTGATCTAAATTTTGCAAAACCAGAGGTGTTTTGTTGCATGCCGCAAATTTAACTTTTAAGAAAATTGATTATTGAAATAATTATTTAATTCAACCTTTTAAGATGAAAAAAGTTTTGGTTACAGGAGCAAATAGAGGAATTGGCAAAGAAATTTGTCAACAATTATTGAGTTTGGGACATTTTGTTATCGCTTGTGGAAGAGATTTAGGAAAATTAAAAAGTGCTTTTCCCCAAGAAACCAATAATATTTTTCTTCAAGTATTAGATGTAAATAATGAAGAAAGTGTTGCAGAAGCAGCCAAAAAGCTCCAAGTAAAATTTTCGAAATTAGACGTTGTAATAAACAACGCAGGTATTGGAGTTGGAAACTCAGATTTAGATGATGTTGATATTGAAGAGGTAAAGCAAATTTTTGAAACCAATTTTTTTGGCCCAATGCGGGTTAATAAATATTTTTTACCCATGCTAAAAAAGGCAATAGAGGGCAGAATAATAAACATTAGCAGTGGAATGGGAGAGTTGGCTAGTCTAACAAGTGGCTATGCCGGTTATAGATTGTCTAAAGCAGGTTTAAATGCCCAAACTATTTTATTAGCAAATGAGCTAAAAGGTTATGGCATTAAGGTAAATGCGATGTGTCCGGGATGGGTAAAAACAGATATGGGTGGGAGTGAAGCTCCAAATCCGGTTTCTCAAGGAGCTGATACAGCTGTTTTTTTGGCTTTGGAAGAGAAAATTGAAACAGGTTTATTTTTTAGAAATAGGACTCCAATAAATTGGTAAAAAAAAATCCCCGCTATTGCGGGGACTCTTTTTTATAATTCTTTTTTAGGTTCTGGTTTTGTTGCAGCTCCATGTGAGCAGCAAGATTTACCTGCCTGAGGTGAGCAAGATTTTACTTCTGTTTTAGCTTCAGTTTTTTCAGCTTCACCTTTTTTCTTTTTCTTTTTGTCGTCACCTTCTTTTACTTCTATACCAAATGTCGATTTGTAATCTATTGCATAAGTGGTTGAAACACTTAACGTAAAAAAGGCAATTAATAAAACTCCAAATAATTTTTTCATGATTTTCAATTTTTGTAAATGTAAAAATAAATTGGGTTTGTTTTTGGTGCTTTCTGTCACTTATTTTTTTTAGTTCAATAATTCTTAAAGCTACATTTGCAACATGAGCATTACCCTTTTAATAATTGCTGCATCTGTAATTTTCTCTTTAATGGCTTTTAACAAAAGAGAATTACTTTATCGGTATGAGTTAAATCCTTATTCTATGGTGCATAACAAGCAATGGTATAGAGTAATTACCCATGCTTTAATCCATGCCGATTTTATGCACCTTTTCGTTAATATGTTTGTGCTATGGAATTTTGGCCCAACTGTAGAAAAGTTATTTATTAGATTTTTTGGAGTAAAAGGTTTACTTTTTTATGTGATGTTGTATTTAGGAGGAATTCTTTTTTCTGCTTTGCCTTCAATTCAAAAGCACCAAAATAACCCTTCTTATAATGCAGTAGGAGCATCGGGAGCTGTTTCAGCAATATTGTTTTCTTCTATTATGTTTATGCCAATGACCAAGTTGAGATTGTTATTTATTCCTATTGGAATACCTGCTTGGATATTTGGAATTCTCTATTTAGTCTACGAAATTTACTCAGCTAAAAATAGCAATGATCACATTGCTCATGATGCACATTATGTAGGTGCCATTTTTGGGGTTGTATTTACCTTAATTTTGGAACCTAGTTTAATTATCAATTTTTTTAATCAAGTATTTTAGGTTTGTCTAGTTACTATAATTCATATAATGGTGAAATAATTGAAGCGGGAAAAATTCCGCTTAATTCTCGCAATAGGTCTTTTAGATATGGCGATGGATTATTTGAAACTATTAGAATTGTAGAAGGAAAAATTTGCTTTTTTAACGACCATTTCGATAGGTTACAAGATGGGTTTAAGGTTCTTGAACTTTCAAATTTTAGGTTTTCAAAAAGTCAATTATTAGATCATTTAAATCATCTTATTTCACTCAATAATATTAATAAGGGAGGAAGAATAAGGTTGCATTTTTGGAGGCAAGAAGGAGGTTTTTACAGCCCTACCAATAACAATATTAATTGGTTAGTTGAGGTTGAATCTTTTGCCTTTAATTTTTACCCTTATAGCAACGAGGGAATGTTATTAGATATTTACCAAGAAATTTTAAAACCCATAAATCCTTTTGCAAATATTAAATCTGCCAATGCTTTACTTTACGTTAAAGCAGGTTTATTTAAAAACAAAAAGAAGGTTGAAGAGTGCTTGATTTTAAACGACAAAGGTTTTTTATCTGAAGGAATATCGAGCAATGTTTTTATGGTTTTTGGTGAAAGCATAATTACGCCATCGCTTAAGCAAGGTTGTTTAAATGGGGTAATGAGAAAACAAATAATTAAACTAGCAAACTTTAAAGGATTGCAAATAAAAGAAGGTGCCATAAATCCTGATTTGCTTTTGCAGGCTGACGAAGTATTTTTTACCAATGTAATTCAAGGAATTGCTTGGGCAAAAGCTTACAGAAACAAAAGATATTTTAACAAAACATCTAAATCGTTAAACGAAACTTTAAATAAGTTACTGCTTAATTCTTTGTTGGATCTTCGGGAAAATTAGCCATTACCCTATAATCTTGACCTAAACCCGTAAGGGCCGATTTCCAGAATAATTTACTCTTTCCTTTCATGATTAATTCATCCTTCATTTTAGCCAAAAGCCAAGAATTTTCAGAAATTTCATAAGTTAACTGATCGGGTGCCCAACCTGAATAGCCCATAAAAAAACGGACTTCATTTTTGGTAACATTACCTTTTAGTATTTCAGATTGAAGGATTTCAAAATCGCCACCCCAATGTATATTATCTGTAATTTTTACTCCGCCCGGTATTAGGTCGCCTAAGCTATGCAGGAAAAAAAGCATATCACTCCCAACAGGGCCTCCAGTGAAAAGGTCAAAATCTTGTATTTCAATTTCAGGTAAAACATCTTTTAGTTTTTTACCTGATGGCTTATTTAAAATAAATCCAACGCTGCCTTTTTCGTTATGTTCAGTTAAAAATATTACAGTTCGTTTAAAGTTTTCATCATACATAAATGGCTCTGAAATAAGCAGTTTTCCTGCAGAAACTATACCTTTTTGAAATCCAATTCTATTAAAAAAGTCTTTTGCCATGTATTGGTTTAATGAAGCGCTGCTCTGAAGGGTAAATTTTTACAGATATCGGCTTCAATAGTTAATAGTTCTTCAAATCTATTTTTTATTTCCTCAAAAGGCCAATATTTCGAAGCTAAATCTAAAAATATATCACCATGTTTTTCTTCGCTCTTGTATAAGGTGGTGTAAAACTTTTGCAATTCTGGGTCTTCTAAGTTTTCAGCAACAAGCTTAAATCTTTCTGCACCTCTCATCTCAACAATAGAAGCTAAGATCATTCTGTCCATCAATCTAGCATCTCCTTTTGAGCGAATATGCTTCATCAATTCATTAATATAGGGGTCTTTTTCCATTTCTTTTGGCAAGCCAACGCCTCTTTTTTCCATTATTTCATAAACCAGTTTAAAATGTACTAATTCCTCTAGGGCGGTTTCAATAAGGTCAGGTATTATCTCTAGCTTGTCTGGGCATTTTGCTACAAAACTCATTGCCATTGAAGAAGCTTTTCTTTCACAATCTGCATGGTCTTGTAAAAAGTAATCGAAATCGTTTAAAACAGTTTTTATCCAATTTTCATCAGTTTTATAGAGAAGATTTGGTTCAAAATTTTGCATTCATCGATGTTTAGGAAGCTAAATTAGCTGTTATGTTTGGCACTTCTTAAATAAAACGACAAATAATTTAATGCTAAACAATTTTGATGTTTAATTTGTACATCTAGCAAACAAAGTACTATGGCATTTGAGGAAGTTACTAATTACATTAATGAGGTACGAAGAGATTTTGCCCAAAAAGAATTAAATGAAAGTGCAGTAAACGCTAATCCATTCGAGCAACTTGGCAACTGGATAGAAGAAGCCATTAATGCTCAAATTTTAGATCCATATGCAATGGTTATTTCTACTGCTAATGCAGATGGAAAGCCAAGTTCAAGAGTTGTTTATTTGCGAGGAATTTACACCGAAGGTTTGGTGTTTTATACCAATTACAATAGCCAAAAAGGCAAAGAATTAATTGAAAACCCGCAAATAGCTTTAAACTTTTTTTGGGGTGAAGTTGAAAGACAAGTTAGAATAGAGGGGAAGGTTGAAATGTATTCGACAGAAGGTTCTGATAAATATTTTGATGCTAGGCCAAGAGAAAGTAAGATTGGCGCTTGGGCTTCTTCTCAAAGTGAAGAAATCGCTAGTAAAGAAGAACTTACTAAAAGGTTTGAAGAATTTCAACAAAAATTTGACGGCAAAGAAGTTCCTAGACCTCCGCATTGGGGTGGCTTTTTAGTAAAGCCAACTTACTTTGAATTTTGGCAAGGAAGACCAAGTAGATTACATGACAGAATTTTTTACCAAAAAACAGAATCTAATTGGAAACTAGGTCGGTTGATGCCGTAAATAACAGTAATTTTTACCTTAAAAGATTTGGCTTTGGAAAAACACTAATAAAGAATTTTCCTGATGAAAATCTAAATATTATTGTCACCATTCCCTCATTTGCAGAGCCTAATTTGCAAGATGCCGTAAAAAGTTTGTTGAATTGTATTCCACCCAAAAAGGCTTTTGAAATAATAATTTTGGTTAATCAATCAGAAGTTGATGAGCCTGAAATTATAACTCAAAATTTGCTAAGTATTGAAAAAACAGAAGCGTTTTTTAGTTCTGTTGGAAATCCAAAAAATGTTTTTTTGTTAAAAGACTTTAACTTGCCTAAAAAGCACGCGGGTGTTGGTTTAGCTCGAAAATTATTGATGGATGAGGCTGTAAGAAGATTTGAGATGGTGGGCAATAAAAACGGACTTATTGTTTGTTTTGATGCCGATAGTGAAGTAGAAGAAAATTACTTTATTACCTTAGAAAAGTTTTTTTTGGAGAACGAAAAAATTGAAGCAGCTGGTTTACATTTTGAACACCCTTTTGAAGAGTTACCTGAAAATTCTTCGGAAAGAAAAGCCATTGTTGATTATGAGTTGCATTTAAGGTATTACATACAAGCCTTAAAATTTGCAAATCACCCTTTTGCCTTTCATACCATTGGTTCATCTATGGTTGTAAAAAATTCTGCTTACCAAGCTTATGGGGGAATGAATAAAAGAAAAGCAGGAGAAGATTTTTATTTTCTTCAAAAAATTATTCCACACGGAGGTTTTGGAGAGATTTACGAAACAAAGGTTATTCCCTCGCCTAGAGAATCAAATAGAGTACCCTTTGGCACAGGAAAGGCTGTGGGTGAGTTTTTAAACCAAAAGGCTACAGAGTATAATACCTATAATTTTGAAATATTTAAAGCACTAAAACCTCTTTTTGAAAGCTCTGCTTTTTTTTATGATTCGGATTTAAAAGGCTTTAAAACTTTTATTTCAGAAAACTGTGAATTGCTTTATGAATTTTTTGAAGAAAATAATTTGTGGTTAAATTTTGAAGAAGTAAAAAAGAATACAAATAATATTAAAAGCTTTGAGAAGCGATACTTCAATTGGCTAAATGCTTTTATGGCCTTAAAAATGGTTCATTATTTAGAAGTTTACTATAAAAAGCAGCCTATTTCTTTATCATCAAAACTGTTATTGGCTCAATTAGAATTAGATATCCCCAATAATTTAAGCAACGAAGATTTATTAAGAGTTTTTAGAAATTTAGACAAAAAAAATCCCCTACTAGAGGGGATTGAAATTATCTGAATAAAAGTTTAGGCTGTTTCTTTTTTTGCAGCAGCTTTTTTTGCCGGAGCTTTTTTTGTTGCTGTTTTCTTGGCCGTTGTTTTAGTTTCTTTTTTTTTGGTTTCAGATTTAGCTTCCTTTTTAGGCTTTGCATCAGATGCAGAAAATGTAGATTTTGCCTTTTTTCTGGTATTTCCGTACGAACTTCTAAATCTTTTTCCTTTTGTAGTTTTTTTATCTCCTTTACCCATAGCTAAATATTTTTTTTGATTTACTCCAAATTTAAAGTTTTCAAATTGATAACCTAATTTGTGGAAGGGGCAAAAAAAAAGCCTTTGACCAAATTGGCTCAAAGGCTTTTAATTAAAAGGGAAAAATTTTTAGTTAACAGATCCTGCTAACTCAGCACCAGCTTTAAATTTTACAACTTTTTTAGCTGGAATTTGAATTTCTTTTCCAGTTTGTGGGTTTCTACCAGTTCTTGCTGATCTTTCAGATACACCAAAAGAACCAAATCCAACTAGAGAAACTCTACCACCGCTTTTTAAAGTTCCGGTTGTAGCTGAGATAAAAGAATCTAACGCTTTTTTAGCATCAGCTTTTGATAATCCGGCTCCTTCAGCCATAGCATCGATTAATTCTGCTTTGTTCATTTTTTAATTGTTTTAAAGTTTGACAATAGATTTTGATCAAATATATGTGATAAGTCTTACTACACAAGGGGTTCAGCTATTTTATCCTTAAAATGTTAATAAAACAGGTCAATTGTTAATAAACTAGGGCGAAATTCAGTGTTTATAAGGGTTTCGAGTGATAATTTGGCTAGTCAACCCAGTGTCTGTCTTTACCAAAAAACTCAGGAGCTTGTATTGAAATAGCTTTTATTGGCTTTTCAGAAGTTGTTTTGAATGCATGAACTACATTTTTGGGTATCGTAATATAATCTCCAGGATTAATAATATGTTTTTTGCTTCCAACATAAAATATTCCTTCGCCTTCTATAAAGTATAAAGTTTCGTTATGTTTTTGATGGTAATGTGGTTTTACTGTATCGCTAACCCAAATTAAAAAGCTTGTAGCTTCTTCTTGGGTGCAAATTTTTTCAACTTTGATATTTTCAAACTTACCTGGTTCAAAATCATGCAAGTGGTAAACTTTATTTTCTTCATCAGTCCAAGTAAAGTTTTGAGCAAAACCAATTTCAAATACACCTAAAAATAAAAATATAAATAGTAATGATTTCATAAAATCAAATCTAGATGTTCCAGTTTTCAATTTCAAATCCTTTGATAAAGTCTACGGCTTTCATTCTTTTTTTGCCTTCCAGCTGTAATTCTATAATTTTTAGGATGCCAGATTTTAAATGAAGAACTAGTTCGCCTTCTAAAATTTCAAACTTTGGGCTTTCAACTTTTTCTTTTTTATCAATAATTTCAGTTCTAAATACTTTCAATATTTTTTGCTGATTATCCTTTTTGATGATGAAAAAACTACCTGGGTATGGAGATAATCCTCTTATTTTATTGTGAATGTTTTGAATATTTTCATCTGCAGAAAGTTTGCATAATTCTTTATCCAATTTTGGTGCATGAGAAATTTTATTTCCCTTAGCAATTGCTTCTTCTTGTGTAATTTCTGAAATTGAATTTGCTTCAATTTGGTTTACAGTTTTTACTACCAAACTGCTTCCTAAATTCATTAAATCATCATGCAATTCGCCAGCAGTTTGGTTTGGTAAAATTTCTACTTCGCTTTGCTCAATAATATTTCCTGTATCAATTTGATGCGAGAGAAAAAAAGTGGTTACACCGGTTTTAGTTTCTCCATTAATAATGGCCCAGTTGATCGGGGCAGCACCTCTGTAATTAGGCAATAAAGAAGCGTGAAGGTTAAAGGTGCCAAGTTTAGGAAAACCCCATACTTTTTCTGGCATCATTCTAAAAGCCACCACAATTTGCAAATCGGGTTGTAATTGGTTCAATTGGTTTTCAAAATCAACTCCTTTTAAATTTGTTGGTTGGTAAACTGGTAAATTATTTTCTTCAGCAAAAAGCTTAACTGCTGATTTTTGAAGTTTATATCCTCTACCTGCCGGTTTATCTGGAGCAGTTACAACTCCTATTACATTTTTATTCGAATCTAAAAGTGCTTTTAATGAGCCAACTGCAAAATCAGGAGTTCCATAAAATAAAATCTTCATGTGCTAAATTTTTGAAGTTTTCCAATTTCCATATTTCAAGTAAATAAAACCAATTATCGACATAAACCCGAAGTAAACAAACTCAGAGCTCCAAACAACACTTAACGATGACGGATTTATTTTGGTGAAATAAACAACATATATTAAATATATAATTAGGGTAACAAACTCTATCCAAAAGGCAATCATTGTTTTACCCGTGCCCGCAATTGCTCGGTATAAAATAATACCTAAAGAAAATACAAAAATTGCTCCTGAAATAATACCTAAAACAGGTTCAGTTAGCGCTAAAATTTCGGCATTATCAGTATAAATACCTAAAACAAAATCGCGGTTAAAATATACCAACGGCATGGCGATAAGGTTTGCAAAAAAAGAAACGAAGATTACTCTAAAAATTAAATTAAAAACTTGGTTTGCTTGTTTTTGGCCCAACAAGTTACTTGTTAAAGTATTGGTAGAATCGGCAAAACCAAAAACAGGTATCATAATAAGCATGTAAATACTTCGAATAATGTGTGAAACTGCTAGTTGGTTTTCTCCCAAGTTTTCAATCAGGGTAAAAAATACAAACCATGAAGCAAGGGTGATAAAATTCTGCACCATGATTGGTCCTGCCGTAAAAAGTATTTTTCCAATTTTTTGAAAATCTGGTTTCTCAGCTTGAAATAGACCGTATTTGATTTTGCTTTTTAAGTTTAAAGTATAAAATAAGAAAATGGAAGCCCCGATTATTTCGGCAATATTTGAAGCTATGGCAGCACCTTTTACACCCATGGCTGGAAATCCAAAGTGACCGAAAATCAAACCATAATCTAAAACAATATTTATTAAGGCAGAAATTGGAGTTATCCAACTTAAAACTTTGGTTTTGGTTGTGCCTACATAAAAACTAATAAAAACTAAGGTGGCTAAAGTGAAAAATATCCCCCATGAACGATGATATAAATATTCGTTAATAAGTTGATAAACCTCTTTAGAGGAAACAATGTCTTTTAAAAAAAAAGGCCCGCCAAATCTTAATAAAAAGAAAAATACAAAGGCCATGGCTGCCATAAAGTAACCAGTTTGAGCAACCAGGCTTCCAATTTTTTTATAGTTTTTTTCTCCGTTTCTTCTGCCAATTATTATTTGTGACCCAACGGCAAATCCAGATCCGATTAAAACAAAAATGTAATATAAAATACCTGCGTTACCAGCCGCGCCTAAAGCTACTTCGCTTAAATTGCTCAAGAAAATTGTATCGGTAATATTTACAATATTTATTGATAGCCCACTAATAATAATGGGCAACGCAACCTTAATAATGTTTCTATAGCTAATAATGTTTTTCAAACAAGTATGGCTGTATTGGGCGAAGTAAAACTAAAAGTTAAAAGTGTGTTTTTTTGAAAAGATCGAGTTTTATTCCTATTCATAAAAAAAGGCGGAATACAATTGTTGTAGACCGCCTTTTAAAAATCAATAAAAAAAATCTTATGTATTTAACATTACTGGCATAACCAACATTAGTAAATCTTCGTTTGAGTCGTTTTCGGCTGGTAATAATAAGCCTGCTCTGTTTGGCGCACTCATTTCTAAATTTACTTGGTCTGTTTCAAGGTTGTTTAACATTTCTAAAACAAATCTCGAATTGAAGCCTATTTCAATATCATCTCCAGCATAACTACAAGTTAATCTCTCGTTTGCTTCGTTGCTAAAATCTAGGTCTTCGGCAGAAATATTTAACTCGCTGCCTGCAATTTTAAATCTAACTTGATGAGTTGTTTTGTTAGAGAAAATAGAAATACGTTTGATAGAATTTAAAAAAGCTAATCTATCAATAGTTAACTTGTTAGGGTTTTCTTTTGGAATAACCGCTTCGTAATTAGGGTATTTACCATCAATTAATCTGCAGACTAAATTTATATTTTCTATAGAAAAGTGAGCGTTTGTTCCAGTATATTTAATAGTTACTTCAGAGTTAATACTTGCCAAAATATTCTTTAAAAGGTTTAAAGGCTTTTTAGGCATAATGAAGTTAGCAGGCTTAGATGCTTTAATATCTGTTCTGCTGTATCTAACCAATTTATGAGCATCGGTGGCAACAAAGTTTGTTTTGTCTTTTCCTATTTCGAAAAATACACCACTCATTACAGGTCTTAATTCATCGTTTCCAGAGGCAAATAATGTTTTGATTATTGCATTGTGTAAAACGCCTGATTCAATTTCTATTGATGATGGTGCTTCTAACTCAGGAGTTTTAGGAAATTCTTCTCCATTTTGGCCTGCCAATTTATATTTACCGTTATCTGATGAAATTTCAATTCCAAAATTTTTGTCATCAACATCAAAATTTAAAGGCTGATCTGCAAAAGTTTTTAGGGTATCTAATAATAGCCTTGCAGGAATTGCAACGCTTCCGTCCTTATCCGCTTTTTCAGGTTTTATGGTAGTTGTCATGGTAGTTTCAAGATCTGAAGCAGAAATTGATAAGCCTCCATCAACAATTTTAAACAAGAAATAATCTAAAATAGGTAAGGTGTTGTTTGTGTTAAGCACACCTGCAATCGATTGCAATTCTTTTAATAAGCCTGAGCTTGAAACAATAAATTTCATTTATATAAAGTTTGTCTTTCTTAACTCGCAAATATATCCTATTTGCCTGCAAAGGGTAGGGTTAATCAGGCTTTTTTGAGCCTACTTTTCAACAAATTTTCTACAAATTTTAGATGGTTCTTTTTAGAAAATCTTCAGGGCGTTTTTCTAATGGGTCGAAAATAACGTGCTGTATAACCACAAAATCTTTGTTATTTAGGTAACCATAAAGTCTATCTAAATCGCAGTCAATTGGGTTGCCATCATAATCTTCAGAGCCTTTTTTTACAGGTTTTAAATACACTTTAATTTCGGTTGAGTTTCCTTGTGTATCAGTAACAGTATAGATTTGCTCAGGGGTTGTGTCAATAATTGAATCAATATAATTTTGGGTTTTGGTTTCTTCGAATCCTTCGAAATAAACCATTTCATACCTTTTAATGTACCTAGCCAAATACCCTGTATCAATTGCGCTAAATAATTTTCCTGTTTGCAGGTAATTAATTTCGAACCCCAATGAGTTAGATTCACTTTTGTTAATCTTCCAAGATTTAGTAGGCTCTTTAGGGAAATCTAATTGAATACTTTGAATTTGTTGAGGAGGTAATGCAAAAATCGCATTGGTGCGCCATTCATTTATATTGGTAAAATACCTCGGGGTAATGTAACCTCTAAATCCTTCAATATGCATTAAAAACGGAACATTAGAACCTTCAAGTAGCATGTAAGTTCCTGTATGATCTTGGTTTGGGCCGCCAACATAATAAACCTTGCTAGGCTTATCTCCACCTTGATAAATTTCAACTTTAACTGAGTTAGATGCAATACTTTTAACAATGTTCTCGAAGGATGACCTGCTTACCGGAGAGCGAACCTTTATTTTTTTGATGGTTTCGAGCAGCACTTGCATAATATCTTCTCGAGCTTGAAAGGTTCCGTTTACCATCCAACCATTTTGGGTTTTATCTAAAGTTATGGCTTGGTTGTTTTTGTCGGCTAAAAATATTTTGGTAATAGATGAGGTATCTTCAACCGCAAAGTTGCTCAACTCACCACTTATGGTAGAGCTTGAATCTGAATTACTTACATACAAAGCAAGGCCAATTAAAACCAATAATGTTAAAGCTATAGCTACAATTTTTCTCATTCTTACTTTTTTATTTTTCCGTATTTCCTCTTTCTAGAAATAAATTGTAATAAACCTAAAAACACAATTAAAATTACCGGCAATACTGTATTAATAATTTGATATTTTTCTTTTTGAATTTTACTTTTTTCAGGATCTAACAATCTGATTTTAAATTCTTTTGACCTTGAATCAATTAATCCTGAATCATCAAGTAAATAATTAAACGTGTTTAACAAAAAGTCTTTGTTTCCGTAAACCCTGTTGGTGTATTTATCATAACCCAAAGCAGAAAACTGGTCGGTAGATGGTTTGTAATCGTTTTTAATAATATCACCATCGCTTATTACCACCATTTTGTTTGGTGTGCTTAAATCTTTAAAAGCAATATCAGGGTTGTTGGTAATTTGAGTAGGAATACGGTTTTTAAAATTTGAGGTAAACTCACCTTCCAAAAGTACAGCCACAGGCTGTGGACCTTTGGCAAATTGTCTGCGGTCTGGTTCATCTCGCAGCATATTGAAACTAATTCTTACAGGTGTTCTTACCAATTTGGTATAAGGGGAGCTTTCGAGTAAAATTGTTTTTTTAATGTTTGGTGTATTGATTGTATCTATGCTAGAAACAAACTCGGTTTTAATAGCTTCTAAGTTTTTTACAATTGGATGATTGCTCGATGGCATTAACATAGGAAAATATAACCAAGGGAAAAACTCTTGTTTTGGCTGGTTCCCAACATATCCTGTAATTATTGGAATCGGCAGCGACTGCAAATCTTGTATTAAATCTGAATTTAACCGAACACCATATTTAAAAAGCATGTCAGCAATATTCACATCTTGCGGAACTCCCATGGTAGTTGTTTGTGTTCTCAAACTATCCATTGAGGCTAAAACTGGGTCAACTAACCAAATGGCCTTTCCGCCTTTCATAATAAATTGATCAATAATAAATTTATCTTTTTCAGAAAATAAACTGTCAGGTTGAGCAATCACAATGGCATCAAATAACTTTAAAGCATCTAACCGGCCATTTATTTTTACTCTATCAATAACATAAAAATCAGATAAGGTTTTTCCAATATCAGCAGTTTTATATTCATCTAACTCACCATGGCCTGTAATAAATGCTATGCTTTTTGGCTTATGTCGGGTTAGTTTTTTTATGGCTGTAGAAAACTCATATTCTAATTGCTGTATGGAGTTATTAAGCATTACTTGCTCATTTACACCCATTTGGCTTTTTAGTAATTGTACAGGAGTTTCCTTGCCTTGATAGGAGAATATAGCTCCCGGAAAAATTATTTTTTCAGAGTATGTATCTCCATCCTTATACTTTATGTTGTTGTATTGAAGACCTTGTTTTGTAAGGTTTTTGTATACCTCAATCCGAGCTTTTTCTTCAGGATTTTCAGATGGGTTAATAAACTCATATTCTATATTTCCTGGCGAGTAAGCTCTAAATTCATCTAATAATTCTTTGGTGGCGTCTCTTAGCCTTTTGTAGTCAGGTGGTAAATCACCTTCAAGGTAAACTCTTACAAAAACTATGTCTTCTAAACTTTCAAGCTGATTGGTAGTAGCATCGGTTAAAGAGTATCTTTTTTCGGTTGTAAAATCTATCCTTGTAAAGACTTTTGAGCCTATAAAGTTTACCAAAATAAGCGCTATCAAAGTGCCTAATAATAATAAGCTGTCTTTGGTTTTTTTATTGAACGAAGATTCTTTTTTGTTTACCATTTTCTGCTGCTTAATCTGAATTTGGTTAACAATAAAAAGAAGAAAATCAAACTTAAAAAGTAGAGCATGTCTCTTGTATCTAAAACACCTCTGCTCATAGAAATGTAATGTTCGTTTATGCCTAAATTGGTAATTAATAAATCAACTGAACCGAAAATGTTTAGAGCTGCAATTGATTCGAACCCGATAAACATAAAAAACGACAAGAAAACACCTATTATAAAAGATACAATTTGATTGGATGAAATGGCAGAAGAAAATAAACCAATGCTTACAAAACAAGTTGACAAAAAAAGTAGGCCTAAATATGAGCCCCAAATTGCTCCTGTATCTACATTCCCAATTGGTATTGCTAAATCTTTAATAGAAGTATAATAAATAAAGGTTGGTATTAAACTCAATAAAATTAGGAGAGCTCCTGCAAAATATTTTCCTAAAATAATTTGCCAGTCTGATAAAGGCTTGGTTAAAAGCAGCTCAATCGTGCCCGTTTTTAACTCATCTGAAAAAGATTTCATGGTAATAGCAGGCGCTAAAAACATAAAAACCCATGGAGCAACTATAAATAATGTGTCAATATTAGCGTATCCGGCATCAAAAACATTAAAGTCACCTGGAAAAACCCACATAAAAAGTCCAATGGTAGTTATAAAAACTACCATTACAATGTATCCTATCAATGAGTTTAAAAAACTGAAAATTTCCTTTTTGAGGAGTGTTATCATCTTTTTGTGAATAGGCCGCCAAAAATATTGAAAAAATCAGGCTTTTTTACACAAAGTATTTTAGGGGGCTAAATAGATTGTAAATGGTGTTAATAGCTACTTTTGCCGCCCATTTTATAGCTATGAAAATTTTAAAATTTGGCGGTACATCGGTAGGTAAACCCGATAGAATGAAATCTTTGGTAGATTTAGTTTGCACCAATCAACCTAAAATAGTTGTTCTTTCTGCCTTGTCCGGAAGTACTGATGCTTTGGTAAATATTTGCAATTTATTGCATAATCACCAAAAAGAAACAGCCCAAAATGCTATAGGAGAGCTGCAAGTACATTACAAAAAGTTTATCGAAACACTTTTTGGAGATAATGTAGAAGCAGCAAAAGAAACTACCAAAATTATTAAGTCACATTTTAAGTACTTGCATGATTTTACTTTAGACATGTTTACTTGGAATGAAGAAAAAGCCATTTTGGCACAAGGTGAATTAATGAGCACCACAATTTTTTACAGATATATTCTAAGCATTGGAAAAAAGGCTTCTTTTTTAAATGCCCTAGATTTTATGAGGACAGATAAAGATGGTGAGCCTGATTATTTTTATATAAAGAATAATTTAAGTAATGAAATAAAAAGGCTAGATAACAAAGACCTTATCATTACTCAAGGCTATATATGTAGAAATGTTTACGGTGAAATTGATAACCTTAGAAGAGGCGGAAGCGATTACTCGGCTTCTTTAATTGGAGCAGCAGTTGATGCTGAAGAAATTCAAATTTGGACAGATATTGATGGAATGCACAATAACGACCCAAGAGTAGTTGAGCAAACTAAACCAATTAGACAAATCTCGTTTAACGAGGCAGCTGAGTTGGCTTATTTTGGTGCAAAAATTTTACACCCATCAAGCATTCGTCCTGCACAAGAAAAAAACATCCCTGTACTACTTAAAAATACTTTAAATCCAGCAGATGAAGGAACTAAAATTACTTCAGAGTCTGAATCAAACCAAATAAAGGCTATTGCTGCAAAAGATGGAATAACAGCTGTGAAAATTCGCTCAGGAAGAATGCTGTTGGCCTACGGTTTTTTAAGAAAAGTTTTCGAAATTTTTGAGAGATACAAAACCTCAATTGATATGATTACCACATCAGAGGTAGCTGTTTCTGTTACCATTGATGATTTATCTAATATCGAAGCTATTGAGGAAGAACTGAAAAACTATGGAGCAGTGGAGGTAGATCAAAACTTATCAATTGTTTGTATTGTAGGCGATTTTTTAGAAGATAAGCATGGCTTTGCCCATAAAATTTTTGGTGCATTACAAGAAATTCCAATTCGAATGATTTCTTATGGTGGAAGTAAAAACAATGTTTCTCTATTGATTGAAAGTAAATATAAGAAGGAAGCTCTAACGCTTTTAAACAAGCATATTTTTGGATTAAACTAATGGATTTAATAAGCCAAATAGATACTTTAAAAAAGCATGAAACTCCATTTTATGCTTATAGTTTACGTGATTTGAACTATAACTTAGTTTCCTGCAAAAAAGCTGCTTCAAAATATAATTATCAAGTACATTTTGCGGTAAAAGCAAACTCTAACCCCAAAATTTTACATGAAATAAAAAATGCAGGTTTTGGAGCTGATTGTGTTAGTGGCGGAGAAGTAAAAGCCTCTATTCAAGCTGGCTTTGCAGCTAAAGATGTTGTTTTTGCCGGAGTGGGAAAAGCAGATTGGGAAATTGAATTGGGTTTGAAAGAAAATATTTTTTGCTTTAATGTTGAGTCGGTTCAAGAAATTGAAATTATTAATGAGCTTGCTGCCAAATATCAAAAAATAGCTCAAATAGCATTAAGGTTAAATCCAAATGTAGACCCTAAAACTCATGCTTATATAACCACAGGATTAGAAGAAAATAAATTTGGAATAAACCCTTGGGAGTATGATTTGGTAATTGAAAAATTAAATCAATGTAAAAATGTAAAACCTATTGGACTGCACTTTCACATTGGCTCTCAAATAACCGATTTGAACGTTTTTAAAGAACTGTGCTTGAGGGTAAACGAAATTCAAAATCACTTTAAAGATAAAAATTTAGTTTTCTCAGATTTGAATTTAGGCGGAGGTTTAGGTATAGATTATCATAATCCAGATGAGAATCCAATTCCACCTTATGATGAATATTTTGATTTATTTCATCAGTTTTTAGCCCCAATGCCTAACCAAAAAATTCACTTTGAACTAGGTAGAGCATTAGTTGGTTATTGTGGTAACTTAATTTCGAAAGTGCTTTATATTAAAGAAGGTATAAAAACCAACTTTGCAATATTAGATGCAGGTATGACTGAGCTAATAAGACCAGCTTTGTACAATGCGTATCATAAAATCGAAAATATCTCAAACCCATTAGGAGAGGAAAAAGTAAAATACGATGTAGTTGGACCTATTTGCGAAAGCTCAGACACATTTGGTAAATCCATAGAATTACCAAAAACACAAAGAGGTGACTATATTTCAATTAGAAATGCAGGGGCTTACGGCGAAGTAATGGTATCTAATTATAATTTGAGGAATTTCCCGAAATCTATTTTTATTGACTGAATCTAAATCAATCAAATAAACCTTTTTAAAGTTTCTTCATCAGGTATTTGGCAAGTTTTCTTTATTCCAAATATTGAATATCTATATTTTGCAATTAAGTCATAGACAAAATCATAGAAAGTGAACCAACCTATAAAGATTAAGAATTTACATAAAATTCTTATTACTCCATTTAATTGAATACCTATATTTAATACAGCCTTGCTTTTAAGTAAAATCTCTCCAT
The DNA here is from genome assembly GCA_018609045.1 of Flavobacteriales bacterium. Lineage (GTDB taxonomy): Bacteria > Bacteroidota > Bacteroidia > Flavobacteriales_G > Salibacteraceae > JAAZVO01. Next base: position 12,334 of record JABAYK010000001.1, on the reverse strand, counting down.
TTTTTAAATAAATAATGGAGTCGGGTAAGGTTTTAACATTCTCAAAATTTGAGGTAATTTTTATTCCAGAATTAGAATCTAATCCTGCAAAAACAAAAATTTTGTTTTTATCCTTAGAAATCAGCCAGTTAACCCAGAAATTACAGAAATTGCAAATTCCGTCAAATAAAATTAGGTTTTTGTATTTTGAGATTGAGTTAGGCAACTTTAAACGTGTTTTTTGAGGTTTTACTAAACTTTAATGATGTAAGTGATTGATTTTTAGTAAGTTTATTTGGTTGGTATTAATACTTTGTTATTCTATATTTGCAGGCTTAATTTTTTAAGGATAATTACAATAAACAATAGCAAAAATGCAAAATAAAAGCGCCATTTGGGTTTTTACCATCTTGTTATCATTGGCTTGTTTGTACCAGTTGTCGTTTTCTGTTTTAACAGGAATGCACGAAGGAAACGCCGAAGAATACGCAGAAAACAAAATTGATTCTGTTATCAGTGCCGAGGGAGAAATGTCACAGTATGTTCAAGATTCAACATACATTGCTTACCAAGATGAGTGGTTGGCAAAACATGCAAACGACGAAATTTATCCAATTTTAGGATTTACCTATAAAGAGGCAAAAAAGAGCGAAATCAATTTAGGACTCGACCTTCAAGGAGGTATGAACGTAACTTTAGAAGTTTCGGTTGTAGATTTAATTAAAGCTTTATCAGGCAATTCTGATGATCCTGCATTTGTTCAGGCATTAGCAGATGCTACTGAAATGCAAAAAGCATCTCAAGATGATTTTGTTTCTCTTTTTGGTGAGGCTTTTCAAAAAAATGCTCCAGACCAAAAATTGGCTGCCATTTTTCATAACAGAGAAAACCAAGATAAATTTCCAAGAGAAGCATCTAACGAAGAAATTCTTGAAATTATCAGAGAAGAAGCTGTTGATGCTATTAAAAGAACTGAGCAAGTTTTAAGAAAAAGGATTGATAACTTAGGTGTTGTTCAACCAACTATTCAAAGGTTATCTTCTTCAGATAGAATTATTGTTGAGCTTCCGGGTATAAAAGACAAAAAAAGAGTAAGAAAAATTCTTCAAGGTACAGCTAGATTAGACTTTTGGGAAACCTATGATAACAAAGAAGTTTTTAGTGCTTTAGATCAAGCGAACAATTTGTTAAAAGAAATTGAAGGAGCAAAAAATAAAAAATCAGCAAAAGCCGAAGGTGATTCAACCAAAGTAGACGAATCAGCTACTCCAACAGAGGAGGAAGGTTTAGCAGAATTGTTTGCCGAGGAGAAAGATTCTACTGATGATGCTTCTTCTGATTTGCTTTCTGAATTGGCAGGTGATTCAGCTAGTGTAGATTCTGCTACTCAACAAGCTCAAATGATTGATGACTTTAACAAAAATAATCCATTATTTGCCATTTTAAAGCCTGCTTTATTGCAAGATCCAAATACACAGCAATACTATCCAGGTGATGGTCCTGTTGTTGGATTTGCAGCTTTAACAGATGTTGATAAAATTAACGAATACCTAGAAAGAAAAGATGTTAAAAACCTTTTACCTCCTAGAATTAAATCGAAATTCGCATTCTTTTAAATAAAAAATAAACTTTTCTTATGCGATTCCGTTAATTTATTTAGCTTTCTTTTTCTTTACTGGCTTTGCTGTCTTAGCCGCTTGT
>JABAYK010000001.1:0-10644 GCA_018609045.1 Flavobacteriales bacterium | reverse complement strand
GCCTTATGACGAAAATGGTGACTATGTTCAGTTATTTGCCATAAAAGTAACCAATAGAGACGGCAAAGCTCCTTTAGAAGGTGATGTTGTAACAAATGCTAGAGTTGAAACTGACCCTCTAGGAAATCCTGAAGTTTCATTAATCATGAACCCAACAGGAGCTCAAAAATGGAGACTTATTACAAAAGAGAATGTAGGCAAATCAGTTGCGATTGTTTTAGATGGTTTTGTTTACTCAGCTCCAACTGTAAATGGCGAAATTAAAGGAGGTATTTCTTCTATTCAAGGAAGGTTTACCCCTGATGAAGCTGAAGATTTAGCCAATGTTTTAAAAGCTGGTAAATTGCCAGCTCCAGCAAATATTATTGAAGAAGCTGTAGTAGGACCATCATTGGGTCAAGAAGCTATTAGTTCAGGTTTAAGTTCTTTTATTATAGCTTTAATCCTCATATTAATATATATGGCATTATATTATTCAACTGCAGGAATTGTAGCTGATATAGCACTTATTGCCAACGTATTTTTTGTGATGGGAGTTTTAACTTCATTAGGTGCTACCTTAACATTGCCTGGTATTGCAGGTATCGTTTTAACCATCGGTATGTCGGTAGATGCTAACGTTCTTATTTACGAACGAATTCGAGAAGAAGTAGCATCAGGCAAAGGTTTAAAGTTAGCAATTGTAGATGGATACAACAATGCGTATAGCTCAATTATAGATGCGAATATTACTACGCTTTTAACAGGTATTGTGCTTGCTGTATTTGGTACCGGTCCAATTAAAGGTTTTGCTACTACATTAATAATTGGTATTTTAACCTCTTTATTTTCTGCAATTTTTATTACTCGTTTAATTTTCGAATGGCAATTAAATAAAAATGGTACTTTAAAATTTGCTTCAAAATTTTCGGAAGGAGCATTTAAAAATATCAATATTGGTTTCATCAATAAAAGAAAACTTTATTATACCATTTCATCAGTTGTTATTTTAATCGGAATTGCATCTTTTGCAGTAAGAGGATTAAATTATGGTGTTGACTTTACAGGTGGACGTAGCTATTTAGTTAGATTCGATAGCCCAGCTCAATTAGATCAAGTAAGAGAGAAATTAGGTAATGTTTTTGTTGACGAAAGCGGATTGAAACAAGTTCCTGAAGTAAAAACATTTGGTTCTTCAAATCAGGTTAAGATTACAACCAAGTATTTAATTGGTGATGCTTCTGATGGTGTTGAAGAGAAAGTAGAGGCTAAACTCAACGAAGGTTTAACTTCTGTTGGTGATTCATATGAAGTAATGAGTTCTCAAAAAGTTGAAGCTACAATTGCAGATGATATTAAGCAGTCTGCAATTTGGGCAGTTTTATTTGCCTTAGTAGTTATCTTTTTCTACATCGTTTTACGTTTCCAAAAATGGCAATTTGGTTTAGGTGCTTTGGCTGCTATGTTCCATGATGTACTTATCGTGCTAGCTATTTTCTCTATTTTCTACGGAATTTTACCATTCTCGTTAGAAATAGACCAAGCATTTATCGCAGCCATTTTAACTGTTGTCGGATACTCAATAAATGATACTGTGGTTGTGTTCGATAGAATTAGAGAGTTCCTTGGTTTGCATAAAAAGAAACAATACCAAGATGTTGTGAACGACGCATTAAACAGCACATTAAGTAGAACCATCAATACATCGTTGAGTACTTTCGTAGTATTGTTAATGATTTTCCTTTTCGGAGGTGAAGTTATTAGAGGTTTTGTTTTTGCTTTAATGGTGGGTGTTGTTGTAGGAACTTATTCTTCTCTTTGTGTTGCAACTCCTATTGTCGTTGACTTAGTAAAAAGACAAGTTTCTAAAAAATAATCAAAATAAAATTTACCAAAAGCCGTCTTGCAGTGTAAGGCGGCTTTTTTTTTGACTAAACAATTTACAATTTATTTATAGTTACTTTGTATTAAACTTTTAATAATGCTTCTATTTTTTAACTTGGGTGCTGGAGAAATTTTTATGGTAATATTAGTTGTATTACTATTATTTGGATCTAAAAAAATTCCTGAGTTCGCCCGAGGACTTGGAAAAGGAATTCGTCAGTTTAAAGATGCAACTTCTGATATTCAAAGAGATATTGAAGACTCAGTAAAAGAAACCAAAAAAGACCTTGATGAGGTAAAAAAGAAGCTGGATTCAAAATAAAGCATACTTTTTTGCGAACCCCTGAAAATATTTAGGGGGTGTTGATAAAAATATTACCAAAATCTGTGTTCGACCCCCTTAAAAAAGCATAATTTTGTCAAAAAATTTAAAAATATGGCAACTTATCGCTTTCAAGCTCTTCAAAACCTTCTGGATAGAAAACCAGTTGAGGTAAAGCCGCATTCTAACAAAGTTTCAGAATATTACGGCTCTAATGTCTTTAACATTGATTCAATGCAAAAGCATCTAACCGATGAAGCATTAGAAAATGTTATGGAGGCAATTCAAAACGGTACTAGAATTGACCGCAAAATTGCAAATCAAGTAGCTGCGGGAATGAAAGAATGGGCAATAGAAATGGGTGCTACCCATTATACCCATTGGTTTCAGCCATTAACAGGTAGAACTGCAGAAAAGCACGATGCATTTTTTGAGCCAATTGAAGGTGGTAAGGCCATCGAAAAATTTGCTGGAAGTCAATTAGTTCAACAAGAACCAGATGCTTCAAGTTTCCCTAATGGTGGTATAAGAAATACATTTGAGGCAAGAGGTTATACTGCTTGGGATCCAACATCCCCTGCTTTTATTATCGGCTCAACTTTATGTATTCCCACTGTTTTTGTTTCATACACTGGAGAAGCTTTAGATTACAAAGCGCCTCTTTTAAATTCTATTTCTGCCTTAGATAAAGCTGCGGTAGATGTTTGCCAATATTTTGATAAAAATGTAAATAAAGTAACAGCCACATTAGGTTGGGAGCAAGAGTATTTCCTAATTGATTATGCCTTGTATACAGCTCGTCCTGATTTAGTTTTAACAGGCAGAACCTTATTTGGTCATTCATCATCAAAAGGTCAACAATTAGATGATCATTATTTTGGTTCTATTCATGATAGAGCAGTTGGTTTTATGCAAGAATTAGAGTATGAATGTCACAAACTTGGAATTCCAGTAAAAACTAGGCATAATGAGGTTGCTCCAAATCAATTTGAATGCGCTCCAATTTTTGAAGAAGTAAACCTTTCTGTTGATCACAATCAATTGTTGATGGATGTAATGGAAAAGGTTGGAAGAAAGCACCACTTTTTTGTTCTTTTTCACGAAAAGCCATTTGCAGGAATGAATGGGTCAGGAAAACACAATAACTGGTCTATGGCTACAGATACAGGTATTAACCTTTTAAGTCCAGGTAAAACCCCAAAAAATAATTTAAGGTTTTTAACATTTTTTATCAATACTTTAAAGGCTGTTCATGATTATGCAGATTTAATTAGAGCTGCAATTGCCTCAGCAGGAAACGACCATAGATTAGGTGCCAACGAAGCTCCTCCTGCTATTATTTCTGCTTTTATTGGTTCTGATTTATCTGCTATTTTAGATGAAATTGAAAGAACCGTTAAGCCAGGAAAAATGACTCCTGATGAAAAAACCGAATTAAAGTTAAAAATAGGAAGAATTCCAGATATTATGTTGGATAATACCGACAGAAATAGGACTTCTCCATTTGCATTTACAGGAAATAAATTCGAATTGAGAGCCGTAGGTTCTGCTGCAAATTGTTCTTCTGCCATGGTAATATTAAATAGTATTATGGCCAAGCAATTAAAAGACTTCAAAAAAGAAGTTGATGCGTTAATTGATCAAGGTCAGAAGAAAGATGATGCGATTTTTGCAATTTTAAAACGATATATTTCTGCATCTAAAAAAATTAGATTCGAAGGAAATGGATACGGAGATGAATGGGTAAAAGAAGCTGAGAAAAGAGGACTTTCAAATGTAAAAACTACACCTCATGCTTTAGACTTCTTATTGGAGAAAAAGGTTAAAGATTTGTTTAAATCAACCAAAGTATTAACTCCTACAGAGCTTGAAGCGAGGTATGAAATTTTAAATGAAAGCTATAAGTTAAAAGTTCAAATTGAATCAAGAGTTATTGGTGATTTGGCTTTAAATCATATTATTCCAGCAGCTTTAAAACATCAAAATACTTTAATTGAAAATGTTAAGGGTTTAAAAGAAATTTTTGGAGCTAAATTTGAAAACGAAGCTACTGTTCAAATTAAAGGCATCAAAGAAATTTCTGAAAGAATTCAAAAAATTCATAGCTTGGTTGAAACTATGGTTGAAGAAAGAAAAGTTGCCAATAAAATTGAAGATGCTTCAAAACAAGCCAAACAATATTGTGAGAAAATATTTCCATTTTTCGAACAAATTAGGTACGAAGTTGATAAACTTGAATTAATTGTTGATGATGAGCTTTGGCCATTACCCAAATATCGAGAATTATTATTCGCTAAATGATAAAAAAACGCCCTAAAAGGGCGTTTTTTTTTGTAGTTTGAATTAAATAAAAATTATTGCTTAATTTGCCATCGCCTTAGTAAGGTATTGTCAAAATATTTTGAGCCATATATGAAGATAGAAAGGATATTAATCTTTTTTGTGTTTTTACAGTTTTCTATTGTAGGATTTGCACAAAAAGATTTTACACACGACGCAGAAACCGCGTATAAAAGCGAGCAATATTATGCAGCTATTGATTTGTATAAAAAAGCTTATGCTAAAGAAAAAGATAGAGAAACCAAAATAGATATAATCTATAAAATAGCAGATTGCTATAGGTTGATTCAAGACCATGCGCAAGCTGAAGTTTGGTTTGATAAGGCTATAAAGGCTCAACATCCAAATAATAAGGCTCAACTTTACTATGCCGAAGTAATAAAAGCCCAAGGCAGGTATGATGAAGCTTTGGTAGAGTTTAATAAATACAATGCTAAAAACCCCGGAGACCCAGAAGGAATTGAAGGGGTTAAATCTTGTCAACAAGGTCAAAAATGGCAGGATAATCCAACAGATTATATTGTAGAAAATGTAAGATTGATAAACTCCAAATCTTCAGACTTTTCTCCTGTTTGGTCTTCCAAAAAATTTGATGAAATTATTTTCACAAGCACAAGAGAAGGGTCTTATGGGAACTCAATAGACACTAGGGTAGGTGAAAATTACTCAGATTTATATTCTGCTAAAGTTGATAGAAAAGGAAAATGGGGTACCCCAATAGCGATTGAGCCACCTATTAATTCTGAACAAAATGAAGGAGGTGCAACCTTTGATAGCAAATACACCAATATTTATTTTACAAGATGTCCTTCAGAAAAAAATCAAAAATTAGGTTGTTTTATTATGTCGGCTAGAAAATCTGGAAAAGGTTTTGATGAACCTGAGAAATTAGAGTTTGCCGCTGATAGTTTTGTTGTTGCACATCCGGCTATGATGCCTGATGGAGAATCAATGGTATTTGTAGCGAATATTCCTGGTGGATATGGAGGAAAAGATTTGTATTATGCCACTTTTGATAAAAGAGAAAAAACATGGAGTGAACCTGTTAATCTTGGCTCTGCAATAAATACTGCTGATGATGAAATGTTTCCTTTTGTAAAGGATAACGGAGATTTGTGTTTTGCTTCTAATGGGCATGAAGGAATGGGTGGTTTGGATATATTTATTGCTCCTAAAACAGGCACCTTTAATTGGGGAAAAGTTGAAAATATGAGAGCGCCAATTAATTCTTCATCTGATGATTTTGGAATTATTTTCGAAGGAAATCGTGATAAAGGATTTTTCGCATCAAACAGAGCAGGGGGAAGAGGAAGTGATGATATTTATTTCTTTAAAAAACCACCAGTAATTTTTGCAATTCAAGGAACCGTTTCTGATGTTGACACTAAAGAGCCTATTGTAGGAGCTTCTGTTAAACTTATTGGTACTGATGGTACTTCTGTTGAGTTAGAAACTGACCAAACTGGATTTTACATATTTGCCGACAAAGATGGAAGCGACGAGAGATATGTTCAGGAAGGTACTTCATATACCATATTTGTTTCCAAAAAAGGATATTTAAATTCTAAAGGGCAAGAAACTACAGTTGGAATTGAGAAATCCACAGCTTTTGTGCACGACTTCTTATTACAATCTATAAAAGCAAAAGAAATTTCGTTTCCTAAAGTTGAGTACGATTTAGGTTCTTATAAATTAAGACCTGCCTCTAAAGATTCACTAGATTTCTTATACCAAACCTTGGTTGATAATCCAAATATCGTAATTGAATTAGCTGCTCACACGGATGCAAGAGGTTCTGATGAGTCTAATGATTTATTATCTCAACAGCGTGCTCAAAGTTGTGTTGATTATCTAATTAGCAAGGGGATTGAGGCAGCAAGAATGAATGCAAAAGGTTACGGTGAGCATAGTCCATATTCTGGCAATTATAATGGGCAGCAGGTAACTCTTACAGAAGAATATATAAATGGCTTACCAAAGAACGAGCAAGAAGCTGCGCATCAAACAAACAGAAGAACAGTGTTCTCTGTATTGAGAGATGATTTTGTTCCTGCAAATTCAGGTGGTAATGATGGAGATACAGGAACAGAAGGAGATCAGGAATAGCTGATTAAATTTTATTGTAATTAAAAATCAAAGCATCACTTTGTGGTGCTTTTTTTATGGATAAAACTTCAAGATATGCCAAAAGGGGCGTTTCCGCTGGAAAGGAAGATGTACACGCCGCAATAAAAAAGGTAGACAAAGGCCTTTTTCCAAAAGCATTTTGCAAAATAATTCCAGATTATTTAACCAATGATAATAATCATTGCTTGGCTATGCATGCCGATGGAGCCGGCACAAAATCCTCATTGGCATATGCTTATTGGAAAGAAACAGGAGATATGTCTGTTTGGAAAGGAATAGCTCAGGATGCTCTCGTAATGAATATTGATGATTTAATTTGTGTTGGAGCAAAGGGCCCATTCTTGTTGTCATCTACCATAGGCAGAAACAAAAATTTAATCCCAGGTGAGGTTATTTCGTCCATTATTAATGGAACTGAAGAACTAATTGAAGAGTTTAAAAAGTTTGGATTGGAAGTTATTTCTACTGGAGGAGAAACTGCTGATGTTGGCGATTTGGTAAAAACTATTATTGTAGATTCCACAGTTACTTGCAGAATGCCAAGAAATGAAGTAATTGATAACGCCAATATTAAACCCGGAAATGTAATTGTTGGATTAGCCTCATTTGGTAAATCAACTTATGAAACTCAATACAATGGAGGGATGGGAAGTAATGGTTTAACTTCTGCCCGACATGATGTTTTTGAAAAAGCATTGGCGAGAAAATATCCTGAAACTTTTGATAACTCAATAGATGATGAAGTAATTTATTCAGGAACCAAAAAATTAACTGAACCTACAATTGAAACCGAATTAGATTTTGGGAAACTGGTTTTATCTCCTACAAGAACCTATGCACCTATTGTTTTAGAAATATTAAAAAAGCATGCATCTAAAATTGATGGAATGGTGCATTGCAGTGGTGGAGCTCAAACTAAAATTTTACACTTTGTTGATCGTCATAGAATAATAAAAGATAACCTCCTTGAAATTCCATTTTTATTTGAAACAATTCAAAAAGAATCAAATACAGATTGGAAAGAAATGTACACCGTATTTAATATGGGACATAGGTTAGAAATTTATACTGATTCTCAAACAGCTCTAGAAATAATAAATATTTCTAAAGGATTTAATGTTGAGGCCAAAATTGTAGGAAGAGTAGAAGAGTCTGAAGAAAAAGAATTAATCATAAAATCGCCGAAAGGTGAGTTTAAATATTCATAATATGTCATCTGGTTTATTATCAAAACTTGAGTTTATTAAAGATAGATGGGAAGAAGTTGGAAAACTTATTACAGACCCAACCATTATTAGCGATATGAAAAGGTATGTAAAGCTCAACAAAGAGTATAAAGACCTTGAGCCTATTGTAAATGCTTATTATGATTACAAAAATACCCTTGAGAATATAGACTCATCAAAATCTATTTTAGAAACCGAAAAAGATGATGAGTTTAGGGAAATGGCCAAAATGGAATTGGATGAGCTTTCTGATAAAAAAGTAACCTTAGAAGAGGATATTAAATTTCTTTTAATTCCAAAAGACCCAACAGATACAAAAAATGCAGTTGTAGAAGTTAGAGCAGGAACTGGTGGTGACGAAGCCTCGATTTTTGCAGGAGATTTATTTAGAATGTACAGTAAATATTGTGATTCTAAAGGTTGGAAAATCGAAATAGTTGATGTAAGTGAAGGAACATCAGGAGGTTATAAAGAAATTATCTTTAACGTAAATGGCGAAGATGTTTTCGGAACCATGAAGTTTGAATCTGGAGTGCATCGAGTGCAGCGAGTTCCAGCTACCGAAACGCAAGGTAGGGTTCATACATCAGCTGCTACCGTTGCAGTTTTACCCGAGGCCGAAGAGTTTGATGTTCAAATTGATATGAACGAGGTGAAAAAAGAAACCTATTGTTCTTCTGGTCCAGGTGGACAATCTGTAAATACCACTTATTCTGCGGTAAGATTAACGCATATTCCATCAGGTATCGTGGCTCAATGCCAAGATCAAAAATCGCAAATAAAAAATTTCGATAAAGCGTTGAAGGTATTGCGTTCGAGAATTTATGAAATTGAACTTCAAAAAAGAAATGCCGAAATAGATAGCCAAAGAAAGTCACAAGTTTCTACAGGTGATAGATCTGCAAAAATTAGAACCTATAATTTCCCGCAAGGAAGAGTAACAGATCACAGAATTAATTTAACTTTATACAGTTTATCTTCAATTATTGATGGTGACATTCAAAAAATTATTGATGAATTAAAAATTGTTGAAAACGCTGAAAAATTAAAATCAGGCGAAAGCCTTCAAATAAATGCCAACTAATGAATAGAGATAATCTTATTGCTCAAATAAAAAAGAAGAAAAGCTTCTTGTGCGTTGGTTTAGATACAGATGAATCTAAATTGCCAAACCACCTAAAGGGAGAAAAAAATGGTGTTTTAGAGTTTAATAAAGCAATTATAGATGCTACCAGAGACTTATGTGTTGCCTACAAACCAAATTTGGCTTTTTATGAGGTTATGGGCTCTAAAGGTTGGGATATTTTACAGGAAACTGTAAATTATATTGGAGATGAACATTTGGTTATTGCCGACGCAAAAAGAGGCGATATTGGAAATAGTTCGAACTACTACGCCAAAACGTTTTTTGAAAAAATGAATTTTGGAGCTGTAACTGTTTCGCCATACATGGGATACGATTCGGTAAAGCCTTTTTTGAATTACAAAGACAAATGGGCCATTGTATTAGGATTAACTTCAAATATTGGAGCCGAGGATATTCAAACTAAAGAGTTAAATTCTTTATTATCTATTGGAAGTGAAGGAATTCAGAATCGCCAAAGATGGATGCAATTATATGAGCATGTAGCTTACGAACTAAAAGATTGGGGAACCAATGAAAATACCATGTTGGTTGTTGGTGCAACTAGTCCGGATAGAATTGAAAAAATTAGAAATATTTTACCTTCACACTTCTTATTAATACCAGGTGTAGGTGCTCAAGGAGGAGATTTAGATATGGTGATGAAAAAGGGGTTAAACTCTGATATTGGTTTATTAATCAACTCATCAAGAGGAATTATTTATGCTTCACCAGATAAAGATTTTGCAACAAAAGCTCGTGAAAAGGCAATTGAAATTAGAGTTTTGATGGAAAAAGCTATGAAAGATAATAAATTGGTGTAGTGAAAATTGAGGAGGATTTTTTGCATTTTATTTGGCAAAATCGCCTTTTCTCAAACCAAAATCTTTTTGCTGACAATCAAAAAGTAGAGATACTTCAAACAGGCTTTTTAAATACATACTCAGGTCCTGATTTTTCTTTGTCAAAAATTAAAATTGGAGATACCCTCTGGGCAGGAAATGTTGAGATTCACGTTAAAGCTTCAGATTGGTTTAAGCACAACCACCAAAAAGATGAAGCTTACAAAAATGTAATTCTTCATGTTGTTTACGAAAATGATATTGAAAGTGAAGAGCTGCCGCCTTGCCTTGAGTTAAAAGGTCATATTTCTGATGAAATAATTAAGAACTACCAAAGCATAAAAAACGAAAAAGGTTGGTTGCCATGTGCTAAGCTTTTTCATTTATCAAAAACAACTAAAAATAATATTTGGTTCGAAAGACTTTTAATAGACAGAATAGAGCGAAAAACAGAAGAGATTTCATCTTTATTTCAAAAAAGTAACCAAGACCTGGAACAAACAATGTTTGTGTTCATTGCTAAATCTTTAGGATTAAAAGCCAATTCGTTTCCTTTCGAAATATTATCTCTACAAACTCCAATAAAAATATTATTAAAGTACGGTAACGATTCTGCAATAGTTGAAGCAATACTTTTGGGGCAAGCAGGTTTTTTAAACACTCCTAAAGATGAATACTCAATTGAGTTAAAAAATAACTACGAGTTTTATAAACTGAAACACAATTTAGAATCTTTATCAAATAAAATTTGGAAAACCGGAGGAGTTAGACCTTACAATCAACCCACGTTAAAAATTGTAC
>JABAYK010000124.1 GCA_018609045.1 Flavobacteriales bacterium | reverse complement strand
ATCCTATATTCTCAATCTGCTGAGCCTCATCAATAAAAAGTAACTTCACATCTTTTAAAATGGCTTTTAATTCTGGTATAGAAATATTTGCAAGTTCAGTTTTCAATCCTGGACTATCACAATTCCACCAAAGTGTCTTCTTTTCACCTTTTTGAATTGTTTTAAACAAAGTTGTTTTTCCAACTTGTCTAGATCCATAAAGTATTAATACCTTCCTGTCGGATAACCTATCAATAATTAAATTCTCAACAGTTCGTTTAAGCATAATTCCATATCAAATCGCAAATTTAGGTTATTTTTTGCGATTCAATTCGCAAATTATTACCTTTTTCTGCGATTCAATTCGCAAATTACTTGAAAATGAATTTTCTAAATCCCCTTTCATCAATAAAATAATATTTGTTTTTAAGCTTCTATTATGTTTGCTAAAAACAGATTTGTATGAAAAAGCTTCTATTGGGTTTGGTTGTTTTATTTCCAATAATTTCAATCGGCCAAAATAAAAAAGACTTAACGCTAGAGGATGCAGTAATTGGTCGGTGGACTAACCTAGCTCCTGAAAGGATTGATTTTTTTAGCTGGATACCTAACCAAGATGCCTATTATATATATGGAAAGGTTGACGACAATGTTCTTTATGAAGCTTCTGCTCCAAAATTTGAAGAGAAACCTGTTATTTCTAGAAGCAATGTAAATGCCCTAATCAAAACTCTTTCAGATGATACTTTGCGCTCATTATCTGGCATTGAAGCTTTAGGCGAAAACAAAATAAAGTTCAGAACAAAATCAAGTTATTACACCCTCGATTTAAGCACAAAAAACCTTAAAAAAGGATTTGATGTAAATCCTGACGCTGCCAATACAGAATGGTCGCCAACGCACGATAAACTAGCTTATACCATCGATAATAATTTAAGGGTAAAAACCGCAGGTGAAGAAATAAAAATTTCTTGGGAAGAGAATGAAGACATTGTTTTTGGTCAAGCAGTTCACAGGTTTGAATTTGGAGTAAGCAAGGGTACTTTTTGGAGTCCAAAAGGAAATTTATTGGCCTTTTATCGCAACGACCAAACCATGGTTACCAATTACCCTTTGGTTGATGTTTCTGAGCGACCTGCCAAAGTACAAAATGTAAAATACCCAATGGCCGGCATGAAAAGCGAAGAAGTAACTCTAGGAGTTTACAATTTCAAAAACAAAAAAACAATCTACCTAAATACTGGTGAACCCAAAGAACAGTATTTGACCAACATAGCTTGGAGTCCTGATGAAAAATACATTTATGTGGCCGTGCTAAATCGCGATCAAAATCATGTGAAATTTAACAGGTACAATGTAAATGATGGAAGTTTTGACAAAACACTTTTCGAAGAAAAACATCCAAAATATGTTCAACCTTTAAACCCTATTTTATTTCTTCCAAAAGACGATGAGAAATTCATTTGGCAAAGTCAAAAAGATGGTTTCAATCATTTGTATTTATACAATACAGATGGCAAATTTTTACAGCAATTAACCTCTGGAGCTGAATTGGTAACCCAAGTTTTAGGCTTTGATGCTTCAGGTAACAAATTGCTTGTTCAAACAACGGCTGAATTTGGTTTGAGCCGAATTTTAAAATGGGTAGATATTAAAACAGGAAATTCATCTGTAATAACAAAGCAAATGGGCACAACAAGCGCCAAAGCTTCTACTAATGGTAATTTTATTTATACCGCTTTCACAGATTTAAAAACCCCTTCAGATTACAACATTATTAACCAAACAGGAGGAAAAGTAAAAAACCTATTAACCCCTGCTAATCCCTTAGATGATTACAAAGTTGGAGCAACTGAAGTTTTCCAAATAAAAAACAAAGATGGTTTAGACCTAAATTGTAGAATGGTAAAACCTTTTGATTTTGATAACAAAAAGAAGTACCCTGTTTTGGTTTATGTGTACAACGGGCCTAATGTTCAGTTGATTCAAAATAGGTATTTAGCAGGAGCCTCTTTGTGGATGCATTACTTTGCCAACAAAGGTTATTTGGTATTTACAGTTGATGGTAGAGGTTCTGCAAACAAAGGCTTTGAGTTTGAAAATGCCATTTTTAGAAATTGCGGAGAACCTGAAATGGAAGATCAAATTTCTGGAGTAAATTATCTTAAAACTTTAGCTTATGTTGATACTGCAAAGTTTGCCGTTCACGGTTGGAGCTATGGTGGATTTATGACCACAAGTTTGATGTTAAAAACACCTGGAGTTTTTGATGTTGGTGTTTCTGGTGGTGGAGTTATGGATTGGAAATACTACGAGGTAATGTATACCGAGCGGTACATGGATACTCCAGAAACAAATCCTGAAGGCTATGAAAAAACCAGCCTATTAAACAAAACACAAAATTTAAAAGGCAAGCTATTGATGATTCACGACAGTGGAGACGATACCGTTGTGCCTCAGCACGCAGAAGACTTTTTGAAAAATTGCGTAAAAACTGGAACCCAAGTAGATTACTTCTATTATGTTGGTCACCCTCATAACGTTAGAGGAAAAGACAGAATCCATTTGATGGAAAAAGTTTTAAATTATGTTGAAGAAAATTTAAATGATTAACAACCTTTTTGTTGTTAAATATGTCTTATTAACCGAATGAAAAAGATCCTTTTATTTTTTGTCCTTTTCGGATTTACAACAAACCTTTTTGCCCAATTTAATTTGCAAGGTAAAATTGAAGATGAAGCATCAGGCGAAGCACTTCCATTTGTAAACGTTGTTTTAAAATCTAATAAAAAAGGAACCGCAACCAATGTAGATGGGTACTTCACTTTGTTTGATGTTCCAACTGATACATCAACCATTTTAATTAGTTATTTGGGATATGGAATTTCTGAAGTTAAATTAACTCCTCAAGACTTTAAAGGGCAACGTGTATTCGAAATAAAAAAGCAAGCCATTGAGCTTAAAACTTTCGAGATATCAGACCAAAGTAAACAAACCATAAAGCTTACCGAAGATGTGAGCAGGGTGAGTTTAAATCCTGCACAATTGCAAAATTTACCCAACTTGGGTGAAGTAGATATTTTTAGAGGATTACAACTTTTGCCAGGCGTTAGCGGAACTTCAGAATCATCTTCTGGTTTGTATGTAAGAGGTGGAACACCAGACCAAAACTTAGTGCTTTTAGATGGAATAAACATTTACCATGTAGACCACTTTTTTGGAATTTTTAGTCCGTTTAATGCTTACGCCATTAAAGATGTTCAGTTTTACAAAGGTGGTTTCCCTGCTGAGTTTGGAGGTAGGTTATCCTCTGTTGTAGACTTAACAGCAAAAACAGGAAACGCCAAAAAACCGAGCTTGGCCTTTAATGGTAATATGTTGAGTTTAAATGGAGTAATTGAGAGTCCATTACCCAAAAAGTTAGGTTCTATTTTGATAGCCGGAAGAAGAAGTTACACCGATTTTATTCAAAGCCCTACTTATAATAATTTATTCGACAATGTATCTGAGCAAGACCAAGAAGACCTTGGTTTTGGTATTGGTGGGTTTAATCAGGTTGAGCCTGACTTTTTCTTTTACGACCTCAACGCCAAAGTTACTTTAACCCCAACTGATGTTGATGTAATTTCATTTAATTTTTTCTCTTCAAAAGACAATCTAGACAATTCATCTGAAGACAGTTTTGGAGGTTTTGGAAAGTTAGAAACTATTGACAAAACCAACTGGGGAAACGATGGGTATAGCCTAAAGTGGAGCCGACAGTTTAACCCAAAATTCTACAGCAAAGCCATACTTTCATACTCTAAATACCAAAGTGATTATGAGCTAGGAAACAACTTCTATTCAACCGACTCACTTGGCAACGACTCCTTGTTATTCAGCTTTAATACCGTGCAAAACAATACCGTAGAAGACGTAACATTTAGGTACGATGCCGAGTTTCAATACAACCCAAATCACACCCTAAAATTCGGAACTTGGATTACCAACAACCAAATAAAATACCTCAACGTTTTAGATGACTCTATTAACCTTCAAGACAGAAAAGAAGCTGGTACAACTTATTCGTTTTTTGTGCAAAACAGAAGCGAATTTGGTAAGCTTACCACTGAAGGTGGATTGCGAGGAAGCTACTTTACCCCAACCTCTAAAATTTATTTTGAACCTAGGTTAAGTTTCAATTACAATTTATTTAAAAATGTACGAGTTAAAGGAGCTTGGGGTGTATATCGTCAATTTATTAATAGAGTAATTTTAGAAAATGTATTTGGAGGAAGTAGAGATTTTTGGTTGCT
Organism: Flavobacteriales bacterium; assembly: GCA_018609045.1. Taxonomy (GTDB): domain Bacteria; phylum Bacteroidota; class Bacteroidia; order Flavobacteriales_G; family Salibacteraceae; genus JAAZVO01. The sequence continues at coordinate 6,316 of JABAYK010000124.1, read as the reverse complement.
TAGCGATGGCAATACTTTGCCGGTAAGTTTTGCCCAACATTATATTTTAGGTGCGGCATACGAAAACAACAGCTGGCTTTTTGATGTAGAGGCTTACCGTAAAAATACAGGCGGCTTACTTGAATATTCTCTTCGTTTTGGTGGATTTGATGATTCAAATGAAAACTTTGACAACTTGTTTTTTAGAGGAACTGGTGTAGTTCACGGAATAGACTTTTTACTACAACGAAAAATGGGAGCTTTTACAGGATGGATTGGCTACACACTCAGCAAAGTAGATTATACCTTTCCAAAAATTAACCAAGGAAGAACTTTTCCTGCTTTACATGACCAAAGACACGAAGCTAAAATTATTGGCTCCTATACTTTGGGCGATTTTGTTTTTGCATCAACCTTTATTTATGCTACAGGCAAACCTTACACAGCGCCAATTGGGCAATACAACATAAAATTAATTGATGATACTGAAAGACAATACATCCATTTTGGAGACAAAAACTCACAAAGATTACCAGATTACCACAGGCTAGATTTTTCGATAACTTACAATTATGAGTTTAGCTTTATGGAAGGTAATGCAGGTATTTCATTTTTCAATTTATACAATAGGCAAAACATCAAATACAAAAGATTTTTCTTGCGTGAATTCGACCCAGAAACCTTTATGCCAATTCCTCCCGAATTGGTAGAAACCGACATTACACTTTTGGGTTTTGTGCCTAACTTTTTTATCAGCTTTAGATTTTAAATTATGAAAAAGTTTCTATACATAATCGTACTTATTTTAACCACAATTGGTTGTACAAAAACCAATCCTATTCAGGGCAATAAGGTAGTTATTGAAGCCTTTTTATTTTTAGATGAACCTGTTGATGATGTAAGGATAACTTCACTTTTAGCCTATGGAGGTGACGATACAATTCCTCAGCCTATTAACGATGCTGAAATTGACATTATTTGGCGAGGAAACGCATACCGATTGCAAAGCACCAACGATAGCGGCTATTATCATTATCCGGGCAACGATTTGCAGGTAAAAGAGGGTGAAATTTATGAACTAAAATTAAACTACAACGACTTTGATATTTCAGCTTTAACTGTTTGTCCTCCAAAACCGCAGAACATTACCTCAACGAAAGATACCATGAAGCTTATAATAGTAAGTTTAATTGATAGCTTTTTAACAGGAGGTAACATTACGCCTCCCCCTCCAGATAGTGTTATTGTAAGCTGGCCAAATCCTAATGATGAATACTATTATGTAATTGCAGAAAACATTGATTCTACAGCAACTAACATTTATCCTGATTTTATTGGTGGTTTGCTCAGTTTCTTCTTCCAATCAGAACCAACAACAGAAAGCTCTTATACTTTCTTTGATTCTGATTTTAGGAAATTCGGAAAACATGAAATAAGGGTTTACAAGGTAAATCAGGAGTATGTAGATTTATACACTTCCATTAACCAAGATTCCAGAACCCAAGCCGAACCACTTACCAATATTATAAATGGATTAGGGGTTTTTACAGCCGTGAGTTATGAATCTATTCCACTTTATGTTACAAGAGAATAATTGCTTTATCAACTTTTAATTTTCTCCATTTAGAAGAAAATCAATATCTACTCCCAAGTGTTGATGAGCTTGCTGTGCTAGTGCCTCTCTATGATTAGGATGAGCAATAGAGATTAACCTTTTCGCTCTTTCTTTTAGAGACTTTCCCCACAAATTAACTACACCATACTCTGTAACTACATAGTGAATGTGAGAGCGAGTGGTTACTACTCCTGCACCTGGTTTAAGATGGTTAACAATTCTGCTTTCGCCTCTTTTGGTTTGTGACGGAATTGCTATTATTGGCTTACCTCCTTCAGATAACGAAGCACCTCTAATAAAGTCCATTTGGCCTCCAACACCACTATACATAAAATCGCCAATTGAGTCGGCACAAACTTGGCCTGTAATATCAATTTCGATGGCTGAGTTAATGGCTGTAACTTTTGGATTTTTTCTAATTACGTTAGTAGCATTTACATATTGGCAATCTAGTAAAACCACGTTGGGGTTATCATCAATAAAATCGTAAACTTTTTGGCTTCCCATTACAAAAGAAGAAACTACTTTGCCAGGATGCGATGTTTTAAACTTGCCGTTTACAACTCCACTTTCCACCAATGGAATTAAACCATCTGAAAACATTTCGGTATGAATACCCAAATCTTTATGATTACCTAAACAAGCCAATAAAGCATTTGGAATAGCACCAATTCCCATTTGAAGTGTAGCTCCATCTTCAATAATTTCCGCGATATTCTCGCCAATTTTCATGCTTATTTCGTCAATTTCACCTGCATTTACTTCTGGCAAAGGTTCATCGTGCTTAACCATGTAGTTTATTTGGCTTTTATGAATCATTCCATCGCCATGAGTACGAGGAACAAATTTGTTTACTTGGGCAATAACAACTTCGGCATTTTCTAAAGCTGCTAGGGTTGCATCTACAGAAGGACCTAAAGAGCAATAGCCGTGTTTATCAGGAGGAGAAACAGAAATTAAGGCTACATCAAGATTTATTTTATTGTTTCTAAAAAGCAAGGGCACTTCACTCAAAAAAACAGGAATATAAGAACCTCTGCCTTCTTTTATTGCTTTTCTAACATTAGACCCAATAAAAACAGCGCGTACGTGAAAATTTTCTTGGTATTCTGACTCTGCATATGGTGCGGGACCTTCGGTATGTAGGTGGTAAATATTTACATCTTTTAGCTCTTTACCTCGGGCAGTCATTGCCTGAATTAATTTTTGCGGGGCACAAGCTACAGAATGAATATAAACTTTATCTCCTGATTTTATAACTTTTACGGCTTCTTCGGCGGTAGTAAACATGTTTTTGAATTTTGGTGCAAATCAATAAATCTTAACGAGAAAAAAAAATGACATATTCCTTTTTCTGGAAAGACCTTTGGTAATTTCTACACTAATTCCGCAAACTCATTTTGAAGCTCAATAATAGCAGATTTGCCTTTGTCTTTGTTGTACCAAACTTGGGTTTCGTTCAAAAAATCATCGTAAGCTCTATCGGGATTTTTTTTGTATTCTGTAACCCTTTTTTGCATTTCTAAAGGTCTAGGTCCCCAAGAAAAGACCAAGTTATAAGCCTCATCCATTACAATAATAATTGGAATAGACTTGGCCCCATTTGTAAGAAATTGCTCCATCAATGCCGGGTTTTCATCCCTGTAAACAAGTCTTGTTTCGAAGTTTGGATTTAACTCGGTTAACTTACAAAAAACAGGCACCAAATGGCTAGCATCGCCACACCATGCTTCGGTAATTATTAAAATCTTATGATTTTGTTTTACAGAACTAATTAAAGATTTTGTTTGGGCATCAATTTCTAAAACCTTATTCCATCTTCTCATTCTCCTGTCAGCCAAAACAGTGTAGTTTACCATGAGTTCATTCTGAACCAAACCACTGGTTTTGTTTTGGCTAATCATTGAATCAATATCTTTTAAATATTGACTATAAGAAAAGCCTTTTTCAAAATGTTCTTTTAGCAATTTTTGAAGCACCATTAAAAAATTTTAAGGATAACCTTAAACTGCCAAAAAAGTTGAAAATATTATTGAACTATTAGCTTTTGGGTAATTAAATTGTTGCCATTTTCAGCTTTTACCAAATAAAGACCACTTTTTAAATTGCCAATTTCCAATGCTTGGTTAGGTTTCAACAATGTTGATGAAACTAAACTTCCTTGCATAGAAAAAATTGAAACCTGGGTATTTTGATTGCTTACCAAAGAAACTACATCATCGCTTGGGTTAGGAAAAATTTGGAATTTCAAAGGCGCTTCTGTTTCTATGGCCAATGCAGCTCCATCATAACAAGGTAATAATCTGTATAAAAACTCTGAAGTAAATTCAACAGCCTTGTTAAATTCTGGTCCAGCTTTTCCTGCTGCTGGCCAACCATGACCTTCACCTTGAAAAACCAACGTATCAACCATAACACCTGCCGCTTTGGCCGCTGGATACATTGCGTTAGCTCCGCACAAGGTCAAAATAGCAGGGTTTCCGAGGGCAGGAGAGCAATCAAAAGATACAGTTCCATCATCGGTACCATGAATAGCAACCAAAGGCTCATCATTAGCATCAATTAAATTAACATCGTTAATTCCTCCTGCAAAACTTACTACTCCGCTAACTTTTGAAGAAAAACCATCATTGCCAGCATCTCCTTCCAAAGTTCCTCCAATTGAATCTACTATTGCTTGAACATCAACTGGTGAAGTTGGTAATTCAGAAATTTCATCGATATAGGCTAAGTGAATTCCTAAAACAGCTCCGGCAGAATAACCTCCAACAAAAATTGTTGAGGTATCAATACCATAAGTATCGCCATTTTCAAAATCTTTTCTCATATATCTTATAGCAGATTTAACATCTGCAATAGCACGCAAAACTGTTTTGAACTGAACTTCTTGACTTCCTAAAAATTGAAATAAATCGGCTAACCTATAGTTTGCAGAAACTGCCACATAGCCTCTTTTAGCAAAGGTTTCACAAAAATCTACACAATCTGCGCTTCCTTTATCTCCTGTGTAAAATGAACCACCGTGAATAAAAAATACTACTGGTCGGTTTACTTCTGTATCTCCATCAGGTGTATAAATATCCATTTCATGATCAACCCCTGTGTAAACATCAGAGTAATTTACAGTAGTTTTTGAAACCGTGCTAAAAATTTCGGTTTCATACCTTCCATTACATTGAGCCTGAAGGTTTACAACAAAAATAGAAGCTGCTAAAAAGAGTAAAATTTTCTTCATAATTATGGATTTTTTTCGCAATATAAAATATTTTTCAAAAAGGATTAGTTGCCCAGACAGAAAGTTCAGTAACAAAACCTCTATCGTCCATTTCTAAGGCACCAACTATGGCATGACCAATTTCCACTCCTGTTAATTTATTTTCCACTTCTTTTCTCTCCTCTCTTGCTTCTGAAGCAAAGGCTGTGGTAACTTCGCTTGGGTTAATTAGCATAACCCTAATGTTGTGTTTTCTCAACTCACCTTGCCAACATTGTGTCATAGATCGCAACGCAAACTTAGATGCGCTATAAACACTGCCATTTGCAAAGCCTTTTAGAGCCGCTGAAGAAGCAATGTTGATGATATTGCCTTTTTGTTGTTTTTTAAATCGTTCAACAGCGTGCTTGGCAGTAATTGCTGCGCCATAAACATTAACCTTAAAAATCTCTTCAAAAGCATTAAAAGTTAAATCTTCAATTGGGTGAAATTTTCCAATTCCTGCGTTGTTAATTAAAACATCTAACCCGCCGAAAACTTTGTCTACTTTTTCAAAAACCTTTTCAATGTCTTTTTCATTTCCTGAGTCTGCTGCAATAAACTCACAACTTAGTTCATTGGCAACCCTTTTTAGCTTTTCTTCATCTCTACCAGTAATTAGCACCTTAGAGCCTTTATTAACCAATAGTTTAGCAGTTGCTTTTCCAATTCCAGAGCTACCTCCGGTTAATAAAATTCTTGCATTTTGTAAATTCATATTCTTAATTTTTTCGTGTAAAAACTGGTTTTAATTCTTTTGATAATGCAGCATTGTATTGATACCCTTCGTAATTAAAACCCATCAAATTTTCAACACTATTTATTTGCTGATCAATAACATATCTAGACATTAAGCCTCTTGCTTTTTTGGCAAAAAATGAAATCATTTTAAAATCGCCATTATGGAAATCTAAAAAAGATGGTGTAATAATTTCTGCATTTACCTTTTTAGGATTTAGTACTTTGTAATACTCGTTAGAAGCTAAGTTTAAAAGAACTTTAGAATTGGTTTTCTCTAAATCTTCATTTAGTTTATTGGTAACCCTATCTCCCCAAAATTTGTACAAGTTAGTTCCCCTAGTAGTTTTTAGACTTGTGCCCATTTCTAACCTGTATGGTTGTATTAAATCTAATGGTCTTAAAATACCATATAGGCCTGATAAAATTCTTAGCGTATTTTGGGTAAAGTCTATTTGAGACTCTTCTAGTGTTAAAGCATCTAAACCTGCATAAACATCACCTGTAAAAGCAAATACTGCTTGCTTAGCATTTTGTTGGGTAAAGGGAGTTTCCCAAACCTGATTTCTTTCGAAATTCAATTGACCTAAACTTTCACTAATCGACATTAAATCCATTAGTTTTTTAGGGCTTTTCTTTTTCATAATTTTCATCAACCTTTCAGATTCTTGAATTAAAGCAGGCTGAGAGTGGATTTCATAAGGAGATTTACTATCGAAATCTAAAGACTT